>JASJAL010000385.1 GCA_030067055.1 Kiloniellales bacterium
ATCTCCTTGAGCCAGAGATCGACCGCGGCAGCCTCCTTGGCCAGGCCTCGGGGCCAGAGCCGGTCGATCAGCACCCGGTAGCCGTCCTCGGGTGCGGGAGGCGCATAGACGCGCTTGATCCGGACCATGGTTCCTCCGGCCTGTCGAAGACACAAAGGGAATTCCTATCACATCGTCCAGCGGGTGAGCGGTCGACGATCGTGCACAGCGCCGCGAACGTCCACTGAACCGCTTGACTGCCCCGACCAAATGGCCGCTCCTCACGCGACTTTGAAGACTGCGCGAAGGCTTTGTGAATTTCCTGGTTCCCGCTCGGCCCTATCTCATCTGTCATGAACAGCCGACAGTCCGATTTCGCAAGCGTTGTTCGCAAGGAACATACGGAGCCACGACAGAGTCCCGCGGACTCGAGTCCGACCAAAGCTCGCGGGCTTTGCGAAAGACCCGGAATGATCTCGATCATCGTCCCGACACTGAACGAGGCTGACCGCCTGCCGAACCTTCTGGCCGACCTCGCCATGGAAACTCCCGACCATGAGGTCATCGTCGTCGACGGCGGCAGCGACGACGGAACCGACGCGGTCGCCCGCCGCGCCGGCGCACGCGTGCTGCCCTCGGCACCCGGCCGCGGCCAGCAGCTCTCGGCCGGGGCCGCGGCGGCACGCGGCGAGATCTTGCTCTTCCTCCATGCCGACTCGCGCTTTCCCGCCGGCGGGCTGGCGCGGATTCTCGAGACCCTCGCCGCCCATCCGACCCGCCCGGGCGGCAACTTCCGTCTGGTCTTCGACGGCGACACGCCCTTCAGCCGCTGGCTGACCGGCTTCTATGCCTGGATCCGAAGCCTGGGCTACTACTACGGCGATTCGGCGGTCTTCGTCCGGCGCAGCGCCTACGAGGAGATCGGCGGCATCCGGGAGATCGCGCTGATGGAGGACTACGACTTCACCCGGCGCCTGGAGCGCAAGGGCCGCACCTGCTACATCGAGCAGCCGCCCCTGACCACCTCGTCGCGCCGCTTCGAGGGACGCCGCCCGATCTCTATCGTCTGGGGCTGGATCGAGATCCACCTGCTGTTCCACCTCAAGATATCGCCGGCCTTCTTGGTCAGGCGCTATGAGGCGCAGCGCCGCCGCGGGCAGAGAGACGACAGGTCGCTTCGGTCTGTTCGATAGAACTCAGGCGGTTTATGCCGTCGCGATGGCGGCCGTGATGAAATCCTTGAGCCAGGCCAGCGCCTTCTTCGACAATCCCAGGCCGACGTGGATCGGGCCCCGGTCGCTGGCGATCACCAGCTCCCATCCGGAGTTGCCCCGGGCCCGCCGGATGGCGATCGACTCGATCTCGTCCAGCGAGAGCCCATTGCGGCTGTGCCGGTTCAGGCGCAGGGAGTCGGTGACCATGAGTTCCCGCCGGTCGAGGCTGATCTCGCGGCGGGCGCCCCGATCCTGGACCAGCATGTAGCACGGCAAGCCGCTGAACAGCAGGCCGGCGGCGAAAAGAATGACGGGGTTCTGATCGGTGAAGAAGGCGCCAGCCATCATGACGGCGCCCGCGAGCATGAAGATCGCCAGGAACCAGATCGGGAAGCGTCCCGCCGTGATCACGACCTTGAGCGAATTCGCGTCACGCCGCTCGACGTAGAGCCCTCGCGGGGCATCGGCAGCGGGATCGAAGGCGTGGGTCACCTTGCCTTCCTCGACCAGGTTCTTCAGCGACTTGTCCAGATCGCCGTGATCGCGTTCGACCACGCCGGCGACGCTGGCTTCCAGCGCCGGCAGCTCGAGCTGACGGGCGTAGCCTTCCCAGCGCTCGCGCGGCAGCTCGGTCGTGGCCTGGACGTAGAGCAGGACGCAGCGATTCGGATCGTCGTGCAGCAGTTCGATGATCTGGTAGGTCGTGGAGCTCCTTTTGGTCTTCACGACCTCCTGGCGATGCAGAACGCCCTTGAAGGCCGTGTAGGGCTGATACCAGGACTCCGCGCTCCAGAAGCGCCGGCCCTCGACCTCGACGCCGTCGCTGCGAAAGGTGGCGCGGCGCTTGCGCCTGAGGGTCGCGATCCCGTTCAAAGCCAGGCCCAGGCCGATCAGCGAGAAGGGCACGGCGAACAGCAGGACGAAGAGTTCCTCCCGGCGCACTTCGCTGAAGATGTTCCAGGTGAAGACGGTCCAGATGGTGCCGAAGACGATCTGGACTACGGCGCCGGCGCGCAAAGGGGAAAGGTCGACGGTCTGGGGCAGGTCCGCGAGGTCAACCGATACCCTGACCGAGCGCCAGTCCTTGGAGCCGATATCCGCCATGACCGTTCCTCCTCGAAGAGCCTCCAATGAAGCCGCTTCAGTGGAACATCTGGTTAACGGACCCCGGTTTCACGAGGAATTGAAACGGCCCCGCGGCCTGCGGGTCAACGGCCCTGGAAGCGCGGCCGCCGCTTGGCCATGAAGGCCTCGATACCTTCCCGGTAGTCGGCGCTGTCGCAGGCGCTGTAGGGGAGCTCGGTCTCGGCGGCAGTAAGCGGAGCCGGGTCTTCCAGACGGTTCAAGCAGGCCCGGTGCAGGCGCGCGGCCAGGGGCGCGCCGGCGGCGATCCGCGCTGCGGTGGCCTGGACCTCGGCCTCGACTTCGGCGTCGGGCAGGACTCGCTGGACCAGGCCGCGGGCCAGGGCCTCGGCGGCGGTCAGGACCCGGCCCTCGAGCAGGAGCTCGGCGGCGCCGGCCCGGCCGATCAGCGTGACCAGGGCCTCCAGCCCGGGATAGGGCAAGGCATGGCCGATCCGATTGATTGGGATGCCGAGACGCGCGCTCGCACCGCAGATCCGAATGTCGCAGAGCGCCGCCAGCTCCAGGCCGCCGCCGCTGCAAGCGCCGAGGATCATGGCGACGCTGGGGTGCCGGCAGTGCTTCAGGCCCTCCAGAGCCGGTTCCATCCTTTCCGCATAGGCCTTTGCCTGGGCCGCCGAGGCCCGGAGGGCCGGGAACTCGGCAATGTCGGCACCGGCCGCGAAGGCGGCCTCGCCCGCGCCGCGCAGGATCAGGCAGCGCAGGCTGTCGTCGGCGTCGGCCTCGGCCAGGAGCGCGCCCAGGCGCTCCCACATCTCCAGGGTCAGGGCATTCCGCTTTTCCGGGCGGTTGAGGACGATGGTCGCGATCGCGCCGTCGCGTTGAAGCCGTACCGAGTCTGTCATGAAATCCCCACTGAGCTGCGGGGGCAGTCTAGGCCGCCCGGACCGTCTCGGCCAGACGACCGGTCCGGCCTATTTGCGGCTGAGCGTCTGCGAGGGCAGCTCGCCGAAGCGCTTCTTGTAGGCAGCGCTGAAGCGGCCCAGATGAGCGAAGCCACAACCAACCGCGATCGTCATGACCTGATCGCTCGGATCCGCGGCCAGCAAAGACTGGTGTGCCCGGTCCAGGCGAACCGCCTGGAGCAAGGCCTTGGGCGAATATCCTCGAAACCTCCGAAAGGCATGATGGATCGACCGGGCGCTGACCTCGGTGATCCCCTCGAGGTCCTTCATCGTGATCGGCTTCTCGGCGTTCTCAAGGATGTAGTCCTCGACCAGCTTCACGTGCCGCGGCAGTCCGGTCCCGGTCGCCTCTCGGAAGCGGAGACTGTAGTTGTGCTTGCAGCAGGTCAGCAGTGCCGTCAACAGGGCCTCTTCCAACCTCGCGATCGCCTCAGGGTCGTCCGCGGTCTTGAGACCCTCCAGAAGGCCTCGAAGGCATTCGTCGACCGGCGCAGAGGCCTCCGATGAGGCGAACAACTGAGACTCGAAAGCGAGAGGCGTGCCCAGCGGAACCCGGGTCAGGGAGACGAGACGGGACTCGAGCGCCTTGCGCCGGAGCTTTACGGAAACGCCGCCGTGCGCAGCGCCCCCCACTCCGTCGTCTGCAGAGTGTTTCTCGGTTGTGGATGTCTTCGCCTTGGATGACGCCACGGCGCCGACACCACATGCCTTGATCCCGGTCTCGCCATCCAGGTCGGCAATCAGGAGAAAATAGCCGCTCGAATCACCGGCGCTCGACTCGCCGCCGGATGGCCGATCAGGCGCCGCTGCGCTGGAAACGACGCGAAGGAGTCGTGCGCTCGACGTCTCGCCGAGCCGATCGATGTCGGCTTTGTCCAAGGCAGTTGCCATCGAGGCCGGGCGCCGAAGCGCATTGGGTTTCGCGGTCAGTAGACCTGCAACCCGTCGGAGCGACGACCGATCAAGAGTCCCCCGTGAACCCATTGCATGCTACCCGCCTTTGCTCACAGCCCCGTCCTTCGACGAAACGATGCCCCCGATCGCGCTCTTCGTTCGACCCCCTGAAAAGCGCCTTCGACATCGATGGCACGGACTGTTCGGAGAAGTTTCACCAATAGCAAAGGGGCTTGGCTATCCGGATCGCGCAGAAAATGTTTGGTATTTTCAGGCCTGACGTGAGTGCGGTTCGCCAAGGGCAGACAGACCGTAGGTCGTGCAGACGCGTTCTATGTAGAGGGATCGACTCCGTCGATCCTGGCTGCTTTGGATCTAGGCAGCCCGGCTCCATTCGAGCAGATAGCCTGACAGTTCCTTCAAGGTCTGCCGGTTCTTGAGGATCATGTCCTCGGCCAGAAGCTTCAGGACCCGTACATTGGAGCGGCTGGTGTCGTCCATGTCGTCGTTACCGACGTCGAGACGAACCTGGAAGCGGAAGTAGTTGGGCCGGCCGTTCGCGCCCTGTTGCAGAATGTGCCGGATCTGATAGTCGACGGAATGGGCGACGCCATCGCACATAAGAGAGAACAGGGGCTGGGCCCAGGTCGCCGCGCCCCAGTTGCGGCATTCCTCGTAGGGCAGGCGACGGGTCAGTTCGCCGGCGCCGAGGGAGACCATGAAGATCTCCCGGTTGCCCGCGGCGATCTCCTGCGCCTCGATCAGGGCGCAGAGTGCTGGGTTGTAGGCGAAGACCGCACCGTCGACCAGGGCGAAGTAGTCGTGGCCGTCCTCCGAGGGCACGTGAGCCGGCTCGAAGTAGGTCGGCGCAGCCGTCGTTGCCCGCACCACCTGGGCCATGGGGAAGTCGTAGCCGTCACGAAGCCGGGCGTTGCGGCTGCGGAAGAAGAAGGGGATCCGACGCTCGATCTCGTAGGAGGTCACCATGACGCTGGTCAGGGCCTCCGACAGCTTCACCTCGCCGAACATCTCCGACAGCACGCGGTTGAAGCCGTCCTCCGGGTACTTGCTGTTGGCCAGATTGCCGACCGCCGTCACCTTGTGCCAGAGCGAGCGCTCGAAGACCCGATCGGCGTTCTTCTCGATCAGGCGGGACAGGGTGCGTGCGGAAAATCGGGGTTTGCCCTCGGCGTCCGGCGTCACCAGGGCCAGGCCGATCAGGCCGCCGATGGAGGTGCCGACGATGAGGTCGAAGATCTCCGAAATCGGCTTGCCGACCCGCCGTTCGATATCGGCCAGCACCAGCGCCGGGATGACACCGCGAATCCCACCGCCGTCGATCGACAGCACCCGAAGTGGCTGCGTCGGACGGCCCAGAAACCGGGTCAGGCCGGCTGTGCGTGGGACCTCGTTCAAGAAGTCATTCCTTGTCTTTGGCCGCTTGTTAACCCTTGGACGCCTTAGCTTAGCACAGAAGGCCTCGCCTTGACGTGGGTCACCCCCACAGTCGTGTTACGTGACGATAGCAAAGAATTTACCTATAGGGCTGTTAGTCGAGTCTTAATGGGATAGCGATGTCGAAGCAAAATGCCAGCAAGACCAACGGATTCCGGGCCTGCAAGGACCCCTGGCCGCGCGGCGGCGGGGTCCGCCGCATCAACCTGGCGCTTCAGGGCGGCGGCGCCCACGGGGCCTTTACCTGGGGGGTTCTGGACCGCCTGCTCGAGGACGAACGGATCGCGATCGAAGGCATCACCGGGACCAGCGCCGGGGCGGTCAACGGCACCGTCATGGCCTACGGCCTGACCGTCGGCGGCCGCGAGGAGGCCCGCCGGAGCCTCCGTGACTTCTGGGAGCGGGTCTCGCAGGTCGCCGCCCTCTCCCCGCTCCAGCCCAGCGCCCTCGACCGCCTGATGGGCCCGGGCCGCATGGACTATTCGCCCGGCTACTGGGTGATGGACATGATGTCGCGGGTCTTCTCGCCCTATCACTACAACATCTTCGACTTGAACCCGTTGCGCGACATCCTGGGCGACATGGTCGACTTCGAGGTCCTGCGCGACTGCCGGTCGGTCAAGCTTTTCGTCTCGGCGACCAACGTCAAGCGCGGCCGGATCAAGGTCTTCGACATCTCGGAGATGGAGCTGGACGCCGTGATCGCCTCGACCTGCCTGCCCTTCCTGCACCAGGCCGTGGAGATCGGCGAGGATGCTTACTGGGACGGCGGCTACATGGGCAACCCGGCGATCTACCCGCTGATCTACCACGCCGACTGCCCCGATATCCTTCTGGTCCAGCTCAACCCGATCAACAGCGACACGGTGCCGACCAGCGCCCAGGAGATCATGGACCGCTTGAACGTCCTGACCTTCAACGCCAGCCTGATGCGGGAGATGCGGGCGATCAACTTCGTCACCCGCCTGATCGATGACGGCTTCGATCACGGCGGCCGCCTCAAGCGCCTATTGCTCCACGTGATCCATGCCGAGGACGTGATGGCCGAGCTGGGAGTCTCCAGCAAGCTCAACGCGGACCGGGCCTTCCTGGAGCACCTCTTCGAAGTCGGCCGGGCCCGGACCGAGACTTGGCTGGCCGCGCACTTCGACCGGCTCGGCCAGGAATCGACCATCGATATCGAAGAGATGTACCTCTAGACCGGAGCGCCGGGCCGACCCCGACAGCCGGACGTTCAGGCAGTGGACGCCAGAGGCCCTGCGGCCTCCTCGGGTCCGCCGAGCTCGGCCGAGATGGCCCGGTTGCGGCCATCGCTCTTGGCCTGATAGAG
>JASJAL010000386.1 GCA_030067055.1 Kiloniellales bacterium
GGCGTGATCCTGACGCAGTCCGGGACGTTGCTCTGGCGGTTGGCGTAGTCCGAGCAGCGGTGGCTGCAAAGGTCGAGATAGCGGCAGGCGACGTTGGAGAGCGCGGTCTCGCCGCTGTCCTCGTCCTCGACCCGGATCTGGCAGCAGAGGCCGCAGCCGTCGCAGAGCGCCTCCCACTCCTCCGGGCTCATGTCATCCAGGGACTTGTCGTGCCAGAAGGCCATTGCAGGATGGTCTGATCAGTCCCCCGGCGCCCCGGCGCGGCGCGGCTCCTGATCGTCTTCGGCCGGAACCGGCAAGGACGAGGCCTCATCCGAAGGCGCCTCGGGGGTCACGATGCCGCCGGAGACCACCATCTTGATGCCGTCCTCGACGCTCATCTTCAGCACCCGGACCTGCTCGCGCGGAACGAAGATCAGGAAGCCCGAGGTCGGGTTGGGCGTGGTCGGCAGAAAGACGTTGACCCGGTCGCCGGGCGCGGCCTCCTCGACGGCCTCGGCGGTGTCGCCGGTCAAGAAGCCGATCGCCCAGGCCCCCGGTCGGGGGAACTCGACCAGGACGACCTTTCGAAAGGCCTCGGAGGACTGGGCCAGGACCGTCTCGAAGATCTGCTTGGTGGCGCCGTAAATCGATCGGACCACGGGGACGCGGGCCAGGAGCCGTTCGCCGCTGCCCATGACCAGACGGCCGAGAAAGCCCGCGGTGATCATCCCGACCAGGGTCAGCCCGACCAGGATCAGCACCAGACCCAGGCCGGGCACGCTGAACGGCAGATAGGTCGCCGGGTTCCAGGATGCCGGGATCTGCGGGATCACCCGCGCGTCGACATAGCCGATAAACTCCAGCGCCAGCCAGATCGTGATGGCCGCCGGGGCGGTCACCAGGATGCCCGCCAGCAAGTAGTTGCGCAGCCGCGCCATCAGGGAGAAACGGCTCCGGCGCTGTACGGCTTCCGCCTCGGCCGCTTCCGCCTCCTCGGCCGCCGCCTTGCCGTTGCCTTCGGGCGGCGGCACCAGACCGCTCGAAATGACCAGCTTGATGCCGTCGTCGATCCTGATGTCCGGGTAGCGAACGTCGCCCTTGGGGACGAACAGCAGGAAGCCGGTGGTGGCATTCGGAGTGGCAGGGACGAAGATATTGAGCACCGTCTCCTGGGTCACGTTTTGGACTTCACCGCTGGTCGTCCCGGTCAGGAAGCCGACCGCCCAGACGTCGCGCCGCGGGAACTCCACCAGCACCGTCTCGCGGAAGGCCTGCGCGCGCTCGGCGAAGACCGCCTCGAAGATCTGCTTTGTCGCGCTGTAGACCGAACGCACGATGGGCACCTGGTTCAGCAGGCGGTCGCCGAGCCGGTGCAGCATCCGGCCGACGTAACCGGCCGCGAACATGCCGATCAGGATCAGCACGATGACCGCGACGATCAGTCCCAGGCCCGGGATGCCGATCGGGATCAGCGCCAGCCAGTCCGGCGGGATCCAGGGCTTGACCAGGCCATCGACGAAGGTCACGAAGCGCCAGGTGAGCCACAGGGTAATGCTGATCGGCGCGGCGACCAGGACGCCAGCGAAGAAATAGGTCCGCAGACGCGCGGCCAGGCCCCGCCGCTGGACAGGGTGGCCGAGCAGTTCGGCTTGTCCGCGGGCCGGATCAGCCCCGTCCATCGCTTGTTTCGGCTCGTTGATCACGCCCTCCGGCCCGTCAGGACCTTGACTCTGCTATCATTTTGCGTCGCGGCCCCGAACTTGAGAGCCTGCGCCCACACTTGCGTATAAGCCTCAATGATTAAAGGAAGGCAAGCAGCTCCTTCAAGGTTCCCTCCGGCTCTTCCTCGGGCAGGAAATGGCCGCAGTCCAGAGCCCTGCCGTGGACATCCTCGGCCTTTTCCCGCCAGGTCGCCAGCACGTCGTATCTCGCCCCTACGACGCCGTGACCGCCCCAGAGGACCAGGAGCGGTGCGGCGATCTTGCGATCGCTGTCGGCCCGGTCATGCTCTAGGTCGATACTGGCCGCGGCCCGGTAGTCCTCGCAGCTGGCCTGGATGGCCGCCGGATCCCCAAAGCAGCGTTTGTACTCGGCCAGGGCCTCCGGTGCGAAGACGTCGTCCTTGCGGCTCCAGGCAGCCAGCAGGCGCTCCAGGTAGTAGCCGGGATCCGCGCCGATCAGCCGCTCTGGCAGATCGAAGGGCTGGATCAGGAAGAACCAGTGATAGTAGGCGCGGGCGAAGGCCATGTCGGTGCCTTCGTACATGGTCAGGGTCGGTGCGATGTCGAGGACGGCGGCCCTATCGATCCGATCGGCATGGTCCAGGGCCATGCGGTGTGTGACCCGGGCGCCTCGGTCGTGGCCGACCACGGAGAAGTGATCGAAGCCAAGGCCAGCCATCAACTCGACCTGGTCAGCGGCCATGACACGCTTTGAGTAATTCGTGTGACAAAGCTGCCTTTCCGGTTTGCCGCTATCTCCATAGCCCCTAAGATCCGCCGCCACTACGGTGAAGCGCTCGGCAAGCCCCGGCGCGATCTTGTGCCACATGACGTGGGTCTGCGGATAGCCGTGGAGCAGGAGGAGTGGAGGCCCCGCGCCGCCCTTGCGAAAAGCGATTTCGGTGTCGGAGGTTCGGAGTCGACCGACCTCGAAGCCCGGAAACATTGGGACGAAACTCCCCCAAGTGGTGTTGATTGACGTGCAGACTCACAACCGGATGAAACCAAGGACAAGCTAACCCAGGATGGCCGAAGCGTCCCCCCCGAAGCTTCTCGGCCTGGCCACGGCGGTGCCCCCTTACCGCCTGGGTCAGCCTGAGATCGCGACCGTCTCGCGCCAGCTGTTCAACGGCCAGCGCATGGAAATCGAACGCCTGATGCCGATCTACGCCAACGCCGGCATCGAAACCCGCTATTCCTGCGTGCCCTTGGAATGGTACCTGGAGCCCGCTGGCTGGAAGGAAAGCAACCGGCTCTACGTCGAGAACGCCGAACGGCTGCTCGTCGCCACCGCAGACCGAGCCCTGGAAGACGCCGGCTGCGAGCCGGAGGAGATTGATGCCATCGTGGCCGTCTCCACCTCGGGCATCTCGACGCCCTCGCTCGACGCCAGGCTGATGAACCTCCTGCCCTTCCGCCCCGACGTCCACCGCCTGCCGATCTTCGGCCTGGGCTGCGCCGGCGGCGTGCTTGGACTGGCACGGGCCGCGGCCATGGCCCAGAGCCGGCCCGGCTCGAAGGTGCTCTTTCTCGTCGTCGAGCTCTGTGGCCTGACCTTCCGCAATCAGGACCGATCCAAGAGCAACATGATCGCGACCGCGCTCTTCGGCGACGGGGCGGCCGCCGCGGTGATCAGCTGCGATCCGCGCTCCGATGCGCCCTCCCTGGAGGCCTGGGGCGAGCACACCTGGCCGGACTCCCTCGACGTCATGGGCTGGCACATCGAGGAGGACGGCCTCGGCGTGCTGTTCTCCCGGGACATCCCGACCCTGGTCCGCGATCGCTTTCGCGACGTGGCCGAGAACTTCCTGGGCCGCCACGGCCGCCGCCTCAGCGACGTCGGCGGCTTCGTCTGCCATCCCGGCGGCGCCAAGGTGATGGATGCTCTGGAAGAGGTCCTGGGAGCCGAGGCCGGCGGCATGACCACCGCTCGGGAGGTGCTCCGCGACTACGGCAACATGTCCGCGGCGACCGTTCTCTTCGTCCTGCATCGCAGTCTGGCCAAGGGCGCCAGGGGCGAACAGCTCATGTCTGCCCTGGGACCCGGTTTCACGGCCGCCTTCATGCTGGTGCAGCCATGAGTGCGCTGGGCAACGAGTTCGGCCTGGCCTGGGGCCTGCCGCAGATCATCTTCCTCTTCGTCGCGGCCCAGCGGGTCGTCGAACTGGGGATCGCCAAGCACAATGCCGCCTGGCTGCTGAGCGAGGGCGGGACCGAGCTGGGCGCCGGCCACTACCCGCTTTTCGTGCTGCTGCACGGCGGCTGGCTGCTGGCGCTGTTCCTGCTGGTGCCCGCCTCTGCCCCGGTCTTTCCCTGGCTGCTCGGGGCCTTTTGCCTGCTGCAGCTCGGCCGGCTCTGGGTCATCGCCAGCCTCGGCCGCTACTGGACCACCCGGGTCATCACCCTGCCGGACATGCCACTGATCCGTCGTGGGCCCTATCGCTACTTCCGGCATCCGAACTACTTGATCGTGACTCTGGAGATCGCGGTCCTGCCTCTGGCCTTCGGAGCTTGGGAGCTGGCTCTGATCTTCAGCGCCCTCAACGCGGCCTTGCTGTCGCTTCGCTTGAAGGTCGAGAACGCGGCCCTCGCACCCAGACAAGAGCTGGCGGGCAGCGGCGATTGACCGAGCCAGGCGCTCGGCCTCTTGGGGCGGAGTGCATCGGATTGATTTCTTGAGCCGCCCTTCAGGGCGAGGGTTTGGTGCGGCTGAGAGGACTTGAACCTCCACGGGGTTTCCCCCACAGCGCCCTCAACGCTGCGCGTCTACCAGTTCCGCCACAGCCGCAGATCCGCGCGGGCCGATCGCCCGCCTGTCTCTTCCGCGTCCTTGTTACGCATCTTTTTCCGTCGACTCAAGAGCGGGCTGATGGCCTTCCGCGCGCCCTTCGAATCGGTGGCGTGGGTGTCCAGCAGTTCGAGGTCCGGACGGAACCAAGGTAGAACCTGACCTCCATTCTGCGTGCCACTTTGACAGAAAATCTACTTCCGGATGTGGTCTTGTTCAGGGAAAGTTCCCCGTCAAAAGTAATAATAGGGGATATCCCGCAGATTCCACCAATAATAACCATAACATTCCGCCAAATTATTGCGTTAACCCTCAAATTTAACGGTTTGTATCACTTCCCTGGCGCACTCTAGACCGCAGTTTAGCTCAATGGAGCAGTGCGTTTGCACTAAGGATATAGCACCGCCGGCCGGGGAGGCCGGTGGCGCTGGCTGGTCAGGAGGATCGGGATGGCGCGAGGGAAGGACACGGGGAGCGCGACCGGGAACACTTCCGGTACGACGCCCAACCCTCAGGAACAACTGGACCTGGGTAGCGCGGCAAGCAAGGCCGATGGCCTGGGTGACGGTATCGAGACCCTGGAGCAACAGCCCCAGGTCGAGGAAGATATCACCAATCCGAACATCCACTTCGGCAGCAACGTCGAGCCGGAGACCCAAGCCGACGCCCCCGAAGAGCCCCAGAGCCTCCCCGAAGACCAGGACCCAGACCTCCAGCAGGACCCAGCCTCCGCGGTCGAGCCGTTGCCGCCGGTCCAGGATCCCGCCGAGCTCGGCCCCCACGGCGAGCACATCACCTGGCAGCCCGGACCGGATGAACCAGCTCGCGATCCGGTCTTCTCCTCGGGCTCCTCGCGCCGGACCGGCGTAGCGCCCGCGGCCCCGACGGGCGAGGAAACCGCGACGCCGGCGCTGCGGTCGGGCGGCAGTAACGCCGGGACTCCACAGACCCTGCAAAACGGTGCGGCCGCCACCGACAGCGGCGGTCCGGACACCGACGGTGGCGGAAGCGGTGGGACCAGCAGTACCTCCGGGCCGCTCTCGATGACCGGAACCGCCGTCGATGAGAATGCCGCCAACGGCACCGCGGTCGGCAGCATCGGGCCCAGCCTTCCCGCCGGCGTGACCTATACCTACAGCCTGGTCGACGACGCCGGCGGCCGATTCGCCATCGATTCGACGAGCGGCGCGGTGACGGTGGCCGACGGCAGCCGGCTCGACTACGAGGCGGCCGCCAGCCACAGCATCTCGGTCTACGCAGTCGGCTCCGACTCCAGCACCACGATCGAGAGCTTCACGGTCAGCCTCAACAACATGAACGAGGCGCCCGAGAATCTGACGCTCAGCGGCAATTCCGTCGCTGAAGGCGCGGCCAACGGCACCGCCATCGGCACCGTGGCGGCAAGCGATCCCGATTCCGGCGAGAGCTTCAGCTATACGCTTGCAGATGATGCCGGCGGGCGCTTCGCCATCGATCCCAGCACCGGGGCGATCACCGTTGCCGACGGCACCCTGCTCGACTTCGACACCGACAGCAGTCACGCCGTCACGGTCCGGGTCGCCGACGCGGGCGGTCTCACCTATACCGAGGCCTTCACCATCGCGGTGACCGATCAGCCGGACAATCCGCCGACCGACTTGAACCTGTCCGGGACCACGGTGGCCGAGAACGCCGCCAACGGCACCTTCATCGGTACGGCCAGCGCGACCGACGCCGATGTCGGCGAGACCTTCACCTACGCGCTGACCGACGACGCCGGCGGACGCTTCGCTATCGACCCGGCGAGCGGCCAGGTCACCGTCGTGGATGGCAGCCTGCTGGACCACGAGGCCGCCGGGTCCCACGACATCACCATCCTAGTCACCGACAGCACGGGCCTGACCTACACCGAGGTCTTCAGCATCACGGTGAGCGACGTCGACGAGTTCGACGTCGGCGCCGTGACCGACAGCGATGCCACCGCCAACTCGATCTCGGAGAGCGCAGCAAATGGCAGCTACGTCGGCGTCACCGCCCTCGCGACCGATGCCGACACCACCGACACGGTCAGCTACAGCCTCGACGACGACGCCGGCGGCCGCTTCGCCATCGACCCCAGTACCGGCGCCATCACCGTCGCCGACAGCTCCCTGCTGGACTACGAGACGGCCACCTCGCACACGGTCACGGTGCGCGCGACCTCCACCGACGGCTCGACCTCGACCGAGACCTTCACCGTCAACCTGAGCGACGATACCTCGGAGGCTGCCGTCGGACCGGTCACCGACAGCGACGCCGGGGCCAACTCCGTCTCGGAGAGCGCGGCCAACGGCAGCTACGTCGGGGTCACCGCCCTGGCCAGCGATCCCGATGCCACCGACACCGTCAGCTACAGCCTCGACGACGACGCCGGCGGGCGCTTCGCCATCGATCCGAGCACCGGTGCCATC
>JASJAL010000387.1 GCA_030067055.1 Kiloniellales bacterium
GCTTCGCCATTTCGGAGGTGACCGACCTGGCCCTCGCGTCCCTCGCCACCCGCCGCGGGCAAGAAACCGAGCTGCGGACCAGGGCCAAGACCCGCTTCGGCTTCGAGCCGCCGGCGCCGGGCCGGACCGCGAGCGGTGACGGCATGACCTTCCTCTGGACCGGTCACGAGCAGTGGTTCGTCGAGGCGCCGGAGAGCGCCCTTGGCGGCCTCGAAGCCCTGTTGCGCGAGACCTTCGGGGATTCGGCGGCCGTGACCGAGCAATCCGACGCCTGGGCCAGCCTGCGGCTCGAAGGGCCCGCGACCCGCGCGGTGCTGGAGAAGCTCTGCCCCCTCGACCTGCACCCCGTCGCCTTTCCGCCGGGCGCCACCGCCCGCACGACCATGGAGCACCTCTCGGCGATCATCACCTCGCGCGACGATCGCGGGCGCTTTTCGATCCTGACGCCGCGGTCCTCGGCCGGCTCCTTCCTGCACCATCTCCACCAGGCCGCCGACAGCGCCTGCGGCGCTGCTCAATAAGAGAAAGGGCCGCTGCAAGAGCGGCCCTCCCCCGACAAGATGGGCTCTCGGAGCCGGCTATCGGCTCTCGAGGAAGGTCTTCATGGAATCGTCCATCGCCTCGGCCCAGGGCGTGTGGTGGACCGGCGCCATGGTCCCCGTGCAGGGCGACGAGAAGGCCTTGTTGCGATAGCCGGTGATGCTCTCCTCCTTGTGGTGCTCCCACTCCTTGAAGTGCTTCGCGGCCAAGTCGAGGTCGAAGTCCGGATAGTCGGTCAACTCGCAGAGCTCCCGCGTGTAGTCGGTCTGGAAGTCGATGTCCTCGAAGGGGTTGGTCAGCTTCTCCTCGCGGGCCCGCCAGGCTGCGCTGTCCTTCTCCATCTCCGCCTTCGACGGCAGGGCGATGCGGCCCAGGATCACGTCGCGCGCGAACCAGGCCTGCGCGTCGAACATCGAGAAGGTGTAGTACTGGTCCTGCATGCCGAGATAGATCAGCTTGGGATTCTCCTCCCAGACCACGCCCTTGTAGAGGCCGAGCGGCCAGAGCCGGTTGCCGGTCTTGAGCCGCAGGTGGTCCTCCAGGAAGGGGAAGTGGTGCTGGTAGCCGGTGCACAGGATGATGGCATCGGCATCGACCTTGCCGCCGTCCTTGAAGTGGACGCTCTTGCCCTCGATCTTGGTGATCAGCGGCACCTCTTTCATGTTGTCCGGCCAGTGGAATCCCATGGGCGCGGTCCGGTAGCTGATGGTCACCGAGCGGGCGCCGTACTTCTGGCACTGCAGGGCGATGTCCTCGGCCGAATAGCTGCTGCCGACCACGACCAGATCCTTGCCGGCGAACTCGTCGGCGCTGCGGAAGTCGTGGGCGTGCAGCACCCGGCCCGGGAAGCTTTCAATTCCCTCGAAGGACGGCACGTTGGGAGTCGAGAAATGACCCGTCGCCACGACGACGTGGTCGAAGTCCTCCGAATAGACGCGACCGTCGCCGTGGTCTTCGACGGTCACCGTGAACTTGCCGCTGTCGTCGTCGAAGGTGACCAGGCGCACGGCGGTGTTGAAGCGAACCCAGCCGCGCACGTCGTTGTGATTGGCCCGGCCGACGATGTAGTCGAAGAGAACCTCACGCGGCGGGAAGGAAGGGATCGGCTGCTTGAAGTGCTGGTCAAAGCTGTAGTCGGCGAATTCCAGGCATTCCTTCGGCCCGTTCGACCAGAGATAGCGATACATGCTGGAGTGAACCGGCTCGCCGTTCTCGTCGAGGCCGGTGCGCCAGGTGTAGTTCCAGAGTCCGCCCCAATCGCCCTGTCTCTCGAAGCACACGACCTCGGGAATCTCAGCGCCCTGGTGGCGCGCGGACTGGAAGGCGACGAGCTGGGCCAGGCCGCAAGGTCCGGCTCCGATGATGGCGACGCGTGCTGACATTTCGCTCCCCTGTGATTGCTCTCCTTCTGCTCGGCCAGTGTTGCACGAGCAGGGTGCGGAACGCCAATTCGCGAAGTGCGATTTTTGCTCTAGTCCTCGCCCGCCCTCAGCAGTCCAGGGTGTGATCGCGCTCCCACTGGGTGATCGCCCGGGCGTAGCTGCCCCAGTCGTCGAGCTTCAGCTTGACGTAGCTGTCGACCACCTCGTCGCCGAAGCCGGCGCGCAGCACCTTGCTCTTGTCGAAGAGCCGGACCGCGTCCAGCAGGTTGAGCGGCAGCTTGCGGATCCGCTTCAGCTTGTGGCCCTCGGTGTACATGTTGATGTCGAGGCGCTGACCCGGATCGCGCTTGTTGGCGATGCCGTCCAGCCCGGCGAGCAGCACCCCGGCCTGCAGCATGTAGGGGTTCGCCGAGCCGTCCATCAGGCGCAGCTCGAAGCGCCCCTGATCGGGAATCCGGATCATGTGGGTCCGGTTGTTGCCGGAATAGCTGATCGCGTTGGGCGACCAGGTCGCGCCCGACAGGGTCACCGTCGCGTCGATCCGCTTGTAGGAGTTGACCGAGGGATTGAAGACCGCCGCCAGGGCATCCGCGCTGTGCACGATCCCACCGAGAAAGTTGTAGGCCAGCTTCGACAGGCCCAGCTCGCCCTTGGCGTCGTGGAAGAGGTTCTTCTTGCCGGTCTTGTCCCAGAGCGAGACGTGGGCGTGGCAGCCGTTTCCGGTCAGGCTGTCGAAGGGCTTGGGCATGAAGGTCGCGCGCAGGCCGTGCTTCTCGGCGATGGACTTGACCATGTACTTGAAAAAGACGTGGCGGTCCGCGGTGACCAGGCAGTCGTCGTAGTCCCAGTTCATCTCGAACTGGCCGTTGGCGTCCTCGTGGTCGTTCTGATAGGGCCCCCAGCCGAGCTCCAGCATGGAGTCGCAGATCTCGCTGATGACGTCGTAGCGGCGCATCAGGGCCGACTGGTCGTAGCAGGGCTTCTCCTGGATGTCGCGCTCGTCGGCGATGGCGGTCCCGTCCGGCGTCACCAGGAAATACTCGCACTCGACGCCGCTCTTCATGCGGTAGCCCTGCTTGGCCGCCTTCTCGATCTGGCGCTTGAGGGCGACCCGGGGCGAGGCCTCGACCGGCTGGCCGTCCATCCAGAGGTCGGCGGCGAGCCAGGCCACCTCGGGCTTCCAGGGAAGCTGGATCAGGCTGGCGGGATCGGGGATCGCGAACATGTCGGGGTGCGCCGGGGTCATGTCCAGCCAGGCCGCGAAGCCGGCGAAGCCCGCGCCGTCCTTCTGCATGTCGCCGATCGCGCGCGCCGGGACCAGCTTGGCCCGCAGCACGCCGAAGAGATCGACGAAGCTGATCAGGAAGTACTTGATCTTGCGGTCCCTGGCGATGCGCGACAGGTCCTTGGGCGCGCCCTTCGCCGCCCCTGCTTTCGACGCCATTCTCGTCCCTCCCTGTGGTCTGCTTCTTGTGGTTCGTTGCCCTTTTCGAGCGCTCAGGTCTTGGCGCCCGGGATCCAGTCGGTCCCGGCCAAGGGTATGCCGGCCATCGCCGCGGCTTCAACCGTCAGTGCGACCATGTCCTCGGGCTCCAGGTTCAGAAGGTGCGACTTGCCGCAGGCCCGCGCCAGGGTCTGGGCTTCGAGCACCAGGGTCGCCAGGTAGTTGCGCAGCCGCTGCGCGGCGTGCTCCGGGTGCAGGCGGGCTTCCAGCTCCGGCTCCTGGGTCGCGATGCCCACCGGGCAGCGTCCGCTCTGGCAGTGGTGACAGAAGCCCGGCGCCGTCCCCAGCGCGGCATAGTCCTCCTCGTAAAGCGGCGCGTTGCAGTTGAGCGCGATCAGGGCCGCCGTGCCAAGGGAGACCGCGTCGGCGCCCATTGCCAGGGCCTTGGCCACGTCGGCGCCGGAGCGGATTCCGCCCGAGACGATGAGCTGCACCTTGCGGTGCATGTCGAGCTCCTGCAGCGCCTCGACCGCCTGGCGCAGCGCCGGCAGGGTCGGGATGCCGACGTGCTCGATGAAGACGTCCTGGGTCGCACCGGTGCCGCCCTGCATGCCGTCCAGCACGATGGCGTCGGCCCCGGCCTTGACCGCCAGCGGAACGTCGAAGGCGGTGCGGGTCGCGCCGATCTTGACGTAGACCGGCTTCTCCCAGCCGGTGATCTCGCGGATCTCCTCGATCTTGATCGTCAGATCGTCCGGCCCGGTCCAGTCCGGATGGCGGCAGGCGCTGCGCTGGTCGATGCCCTGGGGCAGGGTGCGCATCTGGCCGACCCGCTCGGTGATCTTGAGGCCCAGCAGCATGCCGCCGCCGCCCGGCTTGGCGCCCTGCCCCAGCACGATCTCGATCGCGTCGGCGCGGCGCAGGTCATCGGGATTGAGGCCGTAGCGGGACGGTAGGACCTGGTAGACCAACTGGTCCGAGGCGTCGCGCTCTTCGTCGGTCATGCCGCCGTCGCCGGTGGTGGTGCTGGTGCCCATCGCCGTGGCGGCGCGGCCCAGGGCCTCCTTGGCGTTGGCACCCAGGGCGCCGAAGCTCATGCCCGCGATGGTGATCGGGATCTTGAGCTCGAGCGGCTTGGACGCGAAGCGGTCGCCGATCACGACGTCGGTCTCGCACTTCTCGCGGTAGCCCTCCAGCGGATAGCGGGAGACCGAGGCGCCGAGGAAGACCAGGTCGTCGAAGCTCGGCAGGCTGCGCTTGGCGCCGAAGCCGCGGATCTCGTAGAGACCCTCGCGGGCCGCCCGCTGGATCTCCGAGATCACCGGATCGGGAAAGGAAAAGGAAGGCCTGAGAGCGCGGGGATCCACCGTCATCCGAAGACTCCTTTCGGCGCCGCCATCAGTAGCTGCCGACGTTGTCGATCTTGAAGTTGTAGAGCTGGCGCGCCGAGCCGTAGCGCCGGAAGTCCTTGGGATCGGCGTCGATCTCCGCGCGCTTCAGCAGGGTGGCCAGGGTCTTGCGATGTTCCGCGGTCATCTCCTTCTCGACGCAGTCGGAGCCCAGGCTCTCGGCCTTGCCGCGCAGGTAGATCACCGCCTCGTAGATGGAATCGCCCAAGTCCGGCCCGGCGTCGCCGCAGACCACCAGGTGGCCGGCCTGGGCCATGAAGGCACTCATATGGCCGACCGAGCCACCGACCACGATGTCGACGCCCTTCATCGAGATACCGCAGCGCGAGCTGGCGTCGCCCTCGATCACCACCAGGCCGCCGTGTCCCGAAGCGGCCGCGGCCTGGGAGGCGTTGCCGGTGACCCGGACTTTGCCGGACATGATGTTCTCCGCGAGCCCCTGCCCGGCATGTCCCTTGACGGTGATCTCCGCCGCCTTGTTCATACCGCCGCAGTAGTAGCCGACGTGGCCGTCGATCTCGACCGAGAGCGGCAAGGTCAGCCCCACCGCCAGGGAATGGGCGCCCTTGGGATTGGTGATTCGCCAGGCGGTCTCGTTGCTGTCGGGCGCCAACCCGTGCAAGCGCCGGTTCACCTCGCGCGTGCTGCTGTCCTGGAGGTCGAGGGTGATCATGACGCGGCCGGCCGGGTCCAGCTGTAGATCTTGGCCGGCTCCGGCTCCCAGATCTTGGCCTCGCGCGCGCCCGGGAGGTGGGCGATGGAGCGGTACTCCGAGGCCATGGCGACCCAGGCATCGGTCTCGGCCAGCACCGCCGGCTTGCAGGCGAAGCTGTCGCGCAGCACGGCGAAACCGTCCTTGGTGCCGATTGCGAAGGTGTAGAAGCCGTCGAGGTCGGACAGTCCCGCCTCCAGCGCCTGGTCCAGGCTGTCGCCTTCCCGCAGTCGATAGGTGAAGTATCCGGCGGCGACCTCGGTATCGTTGTCGGTCTGGAACTCGATGCCGCGGCGGGCGAGTTTGGCCCGCAGCCGGTTGTGATTCGAGAGTGAGCCGTTGTGCACCAAGCAGAGGTCTAGACCGGTCGAGAAGGGATGGGAGTGTTCGGTCGTCACCGCGCTCTCCGTCGCCATGCGTGTATGGCCGACGGCGTGCGTACCGTCCATCTCGGCCAGCCGGAAGCGTTCGACCACCTGCGACGGCAGGCCCTTCTCCTTGAAGAGTTCGATTCGCTCGCCCAGGCCCATGACCCGGACATCGGGGTAGTTATAGGCTAGCCAAGGGCGCAGGATCTCGGCCCCGACCTCGGCGGTCATGACGTAGTGGGTGGCGCGCGACCCGCCCTCGGCGGCCACGCCCAGGTCCTCGCGCAGGTGATGGAGCATGGCCTGCCAAGCGAAGTCGGGATCGGCGTGGAACAAGGTCATCTTGACCGCGCCCTCCGGCGCGCCGTTGCGATAGACCGCGATGCCGGCGGAATCGGGCCCGCGCTCCTCCATTCCGATCAGCATCGGTGCCAACAGCGCACCGAGCTGAGGTTGCAGGCTACTGTCCTTGAGAAAAAGACCGACGATGCCGCACATGCTGGTCCTGCTCCCGTCACCCTTGAATGGCTCCAAAGTATTGAATCCAGGGGCTGGCGCCAAGAAAGGATTTTTCTTCTGAAGAAACTACTGATTCCACGAGCCTTTCCCGTCGTCGGGGGCCGCACCCCGTGTCAGGCCTCTTCCTCGCCGTCGCGCGGATAGGTGATGACCGAGAGAAAGCGGATCGGCAGCTTGCGCAGGTCCTCGGGGCCGTGCGGCGCATCGGCGTCGAAGTAGAGCGAGTCGCCCGGCCGCAGGACATAGGTCTTGTCGCTGTGCCGGTAGCCGACCTCGCCCTCCAGCATGTAGATGAACTCGATCCCGGAATGCTGGAACAGGGGGAAAACGTCGGACTCTTCGGTCAGGGTGATCAGGTAGGGCTCGACCGCGATCCGCTTGCCCATCGAATGGCCCAGCAGTTCGTACTGGTGGCCCGCCCGGGTGCCGCGCCGCTCGATGGTCAGGCCCTCGCCGGCCTTGACGAAGGTGGCTTCGCGCTCCTCCTCGAAGCGCCGGAAGAAGGCGGTCACCGGCACGTCCAG
>JASJAL010000388.1 GCA_030067055.1 Kiloniellales bacterium
CCTCTCGATGCAGAAGGAAGTTCTTCTCCGCGCGACGGGTTTCCAGAATGCCAGCCTGAATCTCCAGCAGGAGGTCTTTTCTTGCGTCATGAATTTCTATCAGCCCGCGATAGTCTGCGAGCGAGCGATCCAGCGTGCTGTGGTATTGCCAAATCACCGCGAGAAAGAGCACGCCCACCAAACCGAAGCTGAGTCCGATCTTCTCGCCTATGCGCAACTTGCTAAGTAGATATGCCATTTTCTCACCTTTGGATGGACCGATGCGGCGCCAGGCACCATCCGGGAAAGTTTACCGACTGTGGTCGAAGAGACCCGTGACCCGCCATTTGGGGCAACCTTCCGTTGGTCCTCGGCTCTTCAATCCCGAACCAAGGCCCTCGTCCACGGATACCTCCGCTCGGGACTTCCGCAATGCTTCGGCAATCTCGCCTGCCTGTCGCTGACACAAATCAATCTTTTCAGAGGCACGAAGCACTTGGCTGCCGAACGTGATTGCCCGTTTTCACTACCGCTGTTGGCTATTGCCTGCCCTCCGCACCCTGCCCGCAGCGGGCCCGGTCGACGCTCAGTTTCGGACGTCAGGGCGCGGAAAGAACCCTATGCTCAGCCTTTCGGGTCTGCGCTTCGGCTGCCGGTAGACAGGAAATCCAGACTGCCACCCGGAATGGCGCCGAGGCCTATATTCACACCTACCGAAGCCCTCTTCAGAGCCTTGGGCGCTATTCGATCAGATGGAATCGCAGTGCAATAAATCTGGCCGGATGTAACGCCCTAACTCCTGAGGGTTGGCGCACGACTCCCGGCCAGACGCGAGAGCGTCTGATCGGGAAGTGCGCTGGCAGTCGCGGTCAGCCGGATTGGGCCTTCGATTGCGACAGAGCCGCCACGATTTGCATGGGCAACGCCTCAGGAACTGAGTCGCCTAGGCTCCCGATCTTCCGGGCAATTGAGGCTCCGAGCTGCGAGCGCCGAGCTAGGCGCTCGCCAGCAGGGGCGCTGTCGCCGGTACGGCTTCGGCCGAAGGGGTCGCACCGCGGGTCGATCGGCGGATTTCAGAGCCGGCAGCTTGGGTCGTCTCGCTTCGGAGACTTGAGGACTTCCGAGGGGCGAGCAAAGCGTAGAGGACGTGACTGCCAAGGATCGCCAAGGCCAAAGCCACGCCGTAGGCGATGAGAATGGCCGGCGCCGAGACCGTGAAGTTCAGCTCCTTCGCCGTGCCGATCACGAGCGGTGCATACCAGGAGACGACCGAGACCGCCCCGGACACCAGCATCATGGAACGCTTGGCCTTGGAGGTTCCATGGAAGATCGAGAAACCCGCGTTGCGCTTGAGCTCGGGCAAGACCTGCTTGTGGATGTAGAGCCCGTTGAGGCTGAGGATCGCGACGATGGAGATCTTGGCCCAGACCTTCGGGTTTTCGAGACCGGTCGGGCTCTCAAAGTAGTAGTACAGGAGGAACGAGAGCCCGGATATCCAGAGCAAGAGGATACCGGCAAAAACGAAGCTCGAAGCGAAGCGGATGAACTCGAACTGCTCCTTCGAGAACCGACCCGAGCGAAGGCTTCGCGCGATGAAGAGGTCGAGAAGGGTCGCCGTTCCGACACCCAGGACGAGACCCAGCAGGTGCAAAAGGAGCAGGCCGGTCTTGATCCTGGGCAGCGCAAGGAATTCCCTGAGGGAGGAGACGACGGCCGCGCCCGAGGGTCCCGACGGTTGGACCAGCGGAAGAACCATCGCCGATCCGGGTGCGGCAGTCCTCTCGGCGAGCCTTGATGGGGTTTCGACGACGAGAACGGCGGCGGCAGGCTCGATCTTCTGCGACGCGAGCGCGATCCCGGAACCCCCGGCCTTCACAGGACGGTCTTCGTGCGCGTCGCGGTCGAATCTGCCGTCGAGGTCTTGCCGTACGCTGTCGTTGAAATGCGCGATGTAGTCCGTTCTCAGGACTGCCGGTTCCGCTCGAAATCGTAAAGCGCTGCCGATATCGCGTCGCTGCTGGTGCTTCGCCGAGCGTTCTATCTGCGGTTCCGAACGGCTGTCGGGGGAGAAGCTGAGATAGACCATGTAGTCAACAGGGCCGTCGCCGATCGCAGGGTCAGGCTGCGACCAGGCTTGGGCCGGGAGCCAGATGAGAAGGGATAGAAACAAGGAGACGGCGAACAGAATCTCGCCCAAGGCCATCCATCTGGTCCGGCCGGGCCACCGGGCGAAGGAAATGCAACCGATCGCTTCGATCGGGGTTTTCGCGGCTGCGCTAAACCCAAAGTCAGCGTGCCGCGATGCGACGTCGCCTGTCCATGGATCTTTGGTCATGGCAGCGCCCCCCAATTTCGCCGGGCTGCTTGCCCATGAGCGCTGCTACCTGCATTTTTTTGTAGTTGTGACTTTATGGTCTTATATAAGAATGCAGGTGTCAAGTGCGCAGGTGGCACATGGCCATGCACTAGGAGGCGTGGACGGATTTGATCAAGGCGAAGCCTGCCGCAAGTGCGGCCTACTCCTCAGAGCGGCCCGTGGCGTCGCGATCGCGGTCGTAGCGTCTCTTGAGCGGAAACGGCGGCAACCAGGACTCGCGACGGACGATCCAGAGTTCGTAGGTCGGTCTCAGCTGGTCAGGGGCATCGAGGGATCCCAGGTTCACTTCGATTTCGTCCGCGCTGCGTGAGAACACGGAGGAGCCGCAGCGGGGACAGAAAAACCGTCCTGCGTAGTCGCGCGTTTCGCCATCTATCGTCACCGCATCCCGAGGGAACACCGCGGAAGCGTGAAAGAGGGCCCCATGTTGCTTGCGGCAGTCGAAACAGTGACAAAGGCCGACCCGGTACGGGGGCCCAGAGGCCACGATTCGCACCTTGCCGCAGAGACAACCGCCCGTGAACCGGTCCATGATGCGTCTCCCCAGAAATCAAGCAGGCGGAATGCTTACAGCGAACAGCACGGTCGTCGCAATTGTCCGCCGCGGGCAGGTGTGCGCCCGCGTCTGGCGGGGAGTAGTGCGCCATACCCTCAAGGGAAGGGCGTTACATCCGGCCAGATGGATCGCGAAGCGATTCCATCCGATCGGATAACGCCCTAGGTCGCCGCCTTCGTTTCGTCGTAGGTCTGGAAGTCCTTGGCCTTGCCCTGCGACTGGATTTCGTAGATCGATCCGGCTTTTTTCGGCTGGGGCTGGGGGATACGGACCGGCACCGGCACCAAGCGCGGCTGCCGCGTCGCTTCGCCACAGAGCAGGCGGGCGTCGAAGTCCTCGATGCTGTCGAAGGCCGTCATTCCCCCCATGATCGGAAAGGCGTCTGCCGCCACCATCTCGTAGAACAGCATCTGCCGGTCGCGCTTCGACCTGTTGAGCGCGGAGCCGTGGAGAAGGCGGGCATGGTGAAGCGAAACGGTGCCCGCGGGCCCGGCGAGGGCGACGGCATCCTCGGGCGCGTAGCCGGCCTCGGCCAGATTGCAGGCCCCGGCGAAGACGCCGTTCAGATGGTGGTCCAAGACGGGGCCCTTGTGGGACCCCGGAATCACCTGCAGCGGGCCGTTCTCGAGCGTCATGTCGTCGAAGACAATGCCGACCGCCAGCACGTCGTCGTTGGTGTGGGGATAGAAGGCGAAGTCCTGGTGCCATTGCACCGGCGCGCCGTACTCCGCCTTCTTCATGTTGAGCTTGGCCGTGTGCAGGCGGAGGTTGGGACCGATCAGGTCCCGCACCGGGCCCAGGATCAGATCGCCGCGCATCAACTCGTCGAAAAAGTCGCTCTGCAGGTCGGGTCGTTTGATGCGGCGGATGCGCGGCTGGCTGCGCGTATGGTGGTCCTCCAGATCGATCCGTTCGTCGCTGGCGTCGATCCTCCTGGCGTGCTCGGAAAGGCGCGCGATCTCGTCGCGGCCCCTGGCAACGGTCTCGGGAGGCAGATGGCCTTCCAGCACCAGATAGCCGTTCTCGCGATAGGCCTCGCGTTGGGCCGCGCTGAGATACTCCACCTTCTGACTCCTCGCATCTTCGCGCCGACAACGGATCATAGCCGGGGAGCCTCGCGGCGGCCAAGCGGCCTGTCGCACGCCTTCGCCCGAGGTGAATCGGTCAGATCTCGCCGAATGTTTGGCGGACCTGCTCCCAGGCCGCCGCCAGGTGGTCCCTGAGCGCCCGTTCGGCGGCGTCGGGATCGCGCAGCAGAATGGCGTCGAAGATCCTGGCGTGCGCTTCGAAGTTGGCGCGGTTCCGGTCCGGCAGGCGCGGCATCGCCTTCCAGTGGCTGGAGAGCCAGTTCGTATAGGCGCGGTGGATCGAGGGCAGCAGCGGATTCCCGGGGATTTCGTAAAGGACGCCGTGAAAGGCCATGTCGGTTTCGTAGAAGGTCTCGGAATCTTGAATCGCCGCTTCGTTGGCCGCGAGGGCGTCCTTCAGCTTCGCGATCTGATCCTTGTTCGCCTCGATCGCCGCCTGCCGGACGAGGGCGGCCTCCGTCATGATCCGCACATCGAAGAGGCTCTTGACCCCGCCGGGCGCGGACAGCAGGCGCGCGACCACGCTGCCGACGGCCTGAATGGCCGCATCGTACCCGGGCTTGCGGACCACGGGGCGGAAGCGCGGCCGGGCCTCCACCAGCCCCTTGTTCGACAGCGCGAGGACCGCCTCGCGCACGACCGTTCGGCTGACCCCATAGGTCTGGACGATCTCCCGCTCCGGCGGGAGCGGCTGGCCGTCGCGCAAGGTCCCGTCCAGGATCTGCTTCTCGAAAATCTGGATCAGGCCATCCGCGGCCCGTGTCGATCTCGCAGCGCCTTTTGCCTCGGTCATCTCCTTCAAGACCCCTCTGAAAGCGCCCGCAAGGCTGCCGGGAAGCGCGGTACCGCAGGGTGCATTCATTTTGTATGACAAAAACCGCGCCGAATCCATAACTTGCAGGGTGTTTTCAAAAATGCTCGACGCAACTCCTCTTTTTTGTCATACCAAAACTGAAAAATCTCTGCGGTCCAGGAGAAGGACGGCGGCACATTGGAACCGGGGTTGGAGGAAATGGCGGAAATCAAGAGCATCGACGTCAGGTGCTTCAATCTGCCGCTGCCCGAGGTCCTGACCGACGCCAAGCACGGCGATCACACGCATTTCGAGGTGGTGACGGCGACTCTCCGGCTCGAGGACGGCTCCGAGGGGACCGGCTACACCTACACCGGCGGCAAGGGCGGCCGGGCCATCGCGGCCATGATCGAGCACGACCTGAGGCCCTTCCTGATCGGCAAGAACGCGACGCGGGTCGAAGACCTCTATGAAGGGATGCAGTGGCACGTGCACTACGTGGGGCGCGGCGGCATCGCCTCCTTCGCCATCTCGGCGCTCGACATCGCCTTGTGGGACCTGCGCTGCAAGGCGGCGGGCCGGCCGCTTTGGCAAATGGCCGGCGGGGTCTCGGACCGCTGCAAGGCCTATTGCGGCGGCATCGACCTGAACTTCCCGCTGTCGAAGCTGACCAAGCAGACGGAAGGCTACCTCGATGCGGGCTTCAACGGCGTGAAGATCAAGATCGGCCAGCCGGAACTTCGGCAGGACGTGGCGCGGGTCGCGGCGATCCGGAACCTGATCGGTCCGGACATCGCCTTCATGGTGGACGCCAACTATTCGATGTCCGTACCCCAGGCCATCGAGGCCGCGCGGGCCTTCGAGCCCTACGATCTCGTCTGGTTCGAGGAGCCGACGATCCCCGACGACTACCGTGGCTACCGGGAGATCGCCGAGGCGACCGGCATGCCGCTGGCAATGGGCGAAAACCTGCACACGATCCACGAATTCGAGCACGCCTTTGCGGACGCTGGGCTGTCGTACATTCAGCCCGACGCCTCCAACTGCGGTGGGATAACGGGCTGGCTGCAGGTCGCCGAGAGGTCGCTCGAGCATGGGATTCCAGTTTGCAGCCACGGCATGCAGGAACTCCAGGTCAGCCTGGTTTCCGCCAGGCCGAACGGCGGATGGCTCGAGGTCCACAGCTTCCCGATCGACCGCTACACGATGCGGCCGCTGGTGGTCGAAAACCACCTTGCGGTCGCACCGAACGAGCCGGGTATCGGAGTCACCTTCGACTGGGATAAGCTGGAGGCCGCACACGACGCGACGGCATGAGAATCGACGAAGCTGACAAATTTCTTGTTTGGCCATCTGCTTACATCTAGTTTGGTCATACCAAAATAACAGGCTGGCTGAGAAGGCCGCGGGTTTTGAAACAGAACCAAGGGAGTGCAAAGATGAGACTGATAAAGGGGCTTGCAGTGGCAGCGTCCGTAGCTGCCCTTGCAATCGGAGCGACCGCCGCATCCGCCGCAACGACCAAGCTGCGCATCCAGACGCATTTCTCGCCCGAGACGCTGTCGGGCAAGATGGCCGCCGAGTTCATCGAGGACATCACCGCGATGTCCAACGGCGAGATCGAGGTGGAGATGTTCTACTCCTCCGCCGTCGTGAAGTCGGCCGAGACCTTCGATGCCGCTGCGACCGGCATTCTCGACTGCGACATGACCGGCGGGTCCTACCAGACCGGCAAGAATCCGGCGTTCCAGTTTGCCGGCGATCTGATGGGCGGTTACCAGAATCCCTATCAGCAGATGGCCTGGCTGCTTCACGGCGGCGGCTATGACAAGCTCAACGAGCTCTACAACGCCCACAACATGGAGTTCATCGGTTGGTGGATCCCTGGCCCGGAATCTCTCTCCTCGACCGCTCCGATCCGTAACGTCGAAGACTTCAAGGACTGGAAGTTCCGCTCGCCGCCCGGCATGGCGACCCTGGTCTTCAAGAACCTCGGCGCTTCGCCGATCGTGATGGACTTCAACGAGATCTTCACGGCGCTGGAAACCGGCATCATCGACGG
>JASJAL010000389.1 GCA_030067055.1 Kiloniellales bacterium
ACGGCGCCGTTCATGGTCATGGAGACGCTCATCTTGTCGAGCGGGATGCCGTCGAAAAGGATCTTCATGTCCTCGACGGAATCGATCGCCACGCCGGCCTTGCCGACATCGCCCTCGACCCGGGGATGGTCGGAATCGTAGCCGCGGTGGGTTGCCAGGTCGAAGGCGACCGACAGCCCGCGCTGGCCGCCGGCCAGGGCCTGGCGGTAGAAGGCGTTGGACTCCTCGGCGGTCGAGAAGCCGGCGTACTGGCGGATGGTCCAGGGTCGGTTGGCGTACATGGTCGCCCGCGGCCCGCCCAGGAAGGGCGGAAAGCCCGGTAGCCCGCCCACGGTCTCGAGCCCTTCCAGGTCCTCGGCGGTGTAGAGCGGTTTGACCGCGATCCCCTCGGGAGTCTCCCAAGTCAGGTCCTCGGGGTTGCGGTCTCTAAGCTCCTTGGCGGCGAGCGCGCGCCAATCGTCCAGCATCTTCGTCTCGAAATCGGCCATGCCCGGTCGTCCGGTTTTTGTGTTGCAGTGCAACATTATACGCCGATGCGGGCGCCAAGTCCACGACCGGCCCCGAAGCGTCCAGCGCTGTGGGTGTGGGTCTCAGAACCGGAGGCGGAGGCGGAGGAAACCGACCGGGGTGTCGAAGCCCTTGAGGGCGGCCTCCTCGCGAGAGGGGGACAAGTCGCGGATCAGCGCCGCAACCGCGGGGTCCTCGGCCATGGACTGCGAAAGGATGACGTCGCCACCTTGGCTTTCGTCCTGAAGCCGCGCCGCGAGGTTGACGGTGGAGCCGAAGTAGTCGAGGCGGTCGTTGAGCGTGACCGCGATGCAGGGCCCCTCATGCACGCCCAGCTTGACCCGGATCGGGGTGTCCGGCCGGCTGGCATTGAAGGCCTCGACCTCTCGCTGGATGTCGAGCGCGGCGGCCAGGGCGTCGGCCGGCCGGATGAAGGCGGCCATGACCGCGTCGCCGATGGTCTTGACGATGGCACCGTCGTGGTCCCGGACCTTGGCCGCCAGCAACGCGAAATGCTCGCGGACCAGACGGTAGGCCCGGGCATCGCCGATTCCACGATAGAGCCCGGTCGAACCACGGAGGTCACTGAACATCAAGGCGATCCGCTTGACCGCAACCTCGTCGCCCGGCCGCAGCACCTGATCCGAAAAAAGGTCGCGGAAAGCCTGCAGGCTGCTGGCCCGGTCGGCGGTCAGGGCATCGCGTACCCATTCCCGCTCCTCGATCACCAGGGTCCGGCGCCAGGGCATGCGGTTGCTCAGGACCAGCCGGTCCGGTGCCGTCACGGCACCGGCGGTGAACGCCTCGGGATCTAGGATGATCTCGGGGAAGCCCTCGACCGGCCGCTCCAGGTCCAGCTCCGGACCCGGTTCCTGGGTGCGCAGGCGATAGGCGCCAGGTGCCAGTTCGGCGTCGAGCCGCCGGCTCTCGCCGGGCTCCAGGGTCACGTGGACCCGGATGTGCGGCGTCGACATCGGACCGAAAAGGCAATACTCGCCGGTGTTGAGCGGCCGGATGCCCGGCGCCGGGTGGAAGCTGAGCTCGACGTTGCGGGAAAAGTCCCGGCCGTAGTCGATGTTGCAGGTCGAGCAGTGCGCGCCCTCGGGCAACTGGTCCAGGGAGCCGACCACCAGCTTTGCGACCCGACAGCGCGGGCACAGCAAGTCCCAGCGGAGCTCCAGCAGGCCGGCCCGGGTCGCCTCCAGACAGAGCTCGACCGCAACCCGGTCGCTGAGGTCCCAAAGCCGCGCCAGGCGAAGCGGCCGGATCTGGACCAGGTCGACTTCCTGTGCACCCAGCACGTAGTCGGCCAGGCGCCGGCCGTGGGCCCGGCCGTGCTCGGTCTCTTCCAGCCGGCCGACGATGGCATCGACCCGCGAGCGCACGGCCTCGGTGACCGGCGCTGCCGAATAGTCGAAGGGCATGGCCGCTCGGCCCTTCAGGAACTCGCCCAGATGAGCCGCCTGGCGTGCGAAGCTCCGGCTCGTGGAGCGGAAGAAGCCGCGGCGCAGCAGCGCCTCACCCAGCACCCCTTTGGCCGAAGCCTTGACGCTGTACTCGGCCCGGCAGCCCGCCGGCGTCGGAAACAGGCGCAATACCGCGCAGAGGTGGGCCAGGGGCCCGCGCTCGAAAGTCCTACAATGCTCGAACCACTGATCGGCGACCCAGTTGGTCGGCTCCTCGCGCCAGACCAGCTCGAAGGGACCCATGCGGGCCCGGCCGCGGAAGTCGACCGAGCCGTCCGGCTGCGGGGTCTCCTCGATTTCGTGATTGGGCAGGCCGGCGGCCTCGTTGAAGCGTGCGGTATCGGCCAGGAAAGGCCAGACCTGCTCGGGCGGCGCGTCGAACTCCCAGACGAAAGTCCTCGTATGACTCTTTGCCATGGCCCCGAAGTCAACGCGCGGCTCGTCGCGCCCTGGTTTTAGAGGACGATCCTTCTACGCGAAAGGCAAGGCTTTTGGATCCCTGCCCCGCGCTTCCCTAGGAGGTAGTTCACGACCGATGTCGCGGTTACCAGCGGAAAACCGGCAGCACCGCGGCGGGGTGATGGCCGCTTTCCGCGGCCATGACCGCGAGGCGGTCCGGGTCGGGGCGGCCATCCGTATCGGCCGCCAGTTCCTCGATGTGGATGCCGCCGGCGACGAAGATGCCGTCGATGCCGGCGGCCCGGGCCCCGGCGATGTCGGTGCGGAAGGAGTCTCCGACCCCGGCGATCCGCGAGGGATCCTTGACGCCGAGAAGGGCGAAGGCACGACGGTAGACGTCGGCGTACGGCTTGCCGTGGTAGCGCACCTCGGCACCCAGCGCCTCATAGCGCGCGGCGATGGCGCCGGCGCAGATCTCCAGCGCGGCGCCGCGCATCACCACCAGGTCGGGATTGGCGCAGACCATCGGCAGATTGCGCGCCCGCGCGGCCCGGAGCAGGTCTTCGAAGTCCTCGACCCGGTCCTCGGCCCGGTCGGCCCCGGTGTTGAGGATGAAATCAGCTTCGGCCAGGTCGTCGACGAAATCGATCTCCAAGCCCTCGCGGATCCCCAGGTCGCGCGCCGGGCCCAGGTGGAAGCCGCGCCGGCCGAGGTCGCGGTACCAGGCGTCGGGCCGCTCCTTGAGGTGCAGCCAAGTCTCTTCGCCGGAGGAATGCAGGGCGTCGTAGAGCTCGGGCACCAGGCCCAGCTCGATGTTGCGCTCCAGGATTCCGGCCGCCCGCCGCGGGGCGTTGGACAGCACCAGCAGCTTCTTACCCCGGGCCTTCAGCGCCTTGAGGCAGTCGATCGCGTGGGGATAGGCGGCGATCCCGTTGTGCAGCACGCCCCAGAGATCGAGGATGAAGGCGTCGTAGCTGTCGGCCAGGGCGGCCATGCCGTCGTGGATCGGGACCGGCGAGTTGGCGCTGGGGGCTTCGGTCATGTTTCGAGGTTCCGGCTTTGGGCTGGCGGCGCTGCCATCCGGCCGCCGTTTTGCCACAGCCGACCCTCGGTGGAAAGCCGCCGGAGAAGCGACTTGGCGGTCAGCCGGCCGGCTTGGCCAAGCGCGGCTCGCCGAAGAGGTAGCCCTGGCCGAAGTCGATGCCGAGGTCGAGCAATTCGATCAAATCCGCCTCGGTCTCGATCTTCTCGACGATGACGTCGATGGCGCGCCGGTCCAGCTCCCGCTTCAGGCTGCGGAAGACCTCGGGCCCGCCCTCGTCGAGCAGGACCGCGGCTTCGAGCTTGACGAAGCGGATCTCGCGCTCGACCAGCAGGCCCGGGTCGATCGCCAGGCCTTCGACCTGGTCGACCGAGAGCCGGCAACCGAGGTCGAGCAGGCGCCCGAGCTGGCGCCGGCTGGATTCGCGCTGGCGCTTGAGGTCGATGTAGGCGAACTCGAAGACCAGGCTCTTGGCCAGTTCCGCGTTGCCTTCCAGGAATTCGACGAAGTCGCCGAAGAAGTCGGTGTCCTCCAGCGTGTTCAGGGAGATGTTGCAGAAGAAGCCGACATCCATGTTCTCGCGCTGGATCTTGCGGACCAGCTGGACGCAGCGGAACAGCAGTATGTTGTCGATCGCCGCGATCAGCCCGGCCTCCTCGGCCAGCTCGATGTAGCGCTCGGGCCGGACCACCGTGCCGTCGTCGGTGCGGATCCGGGTGAAGCACTCGTAGAAGCGCCGCTTGCGCTGAGGCAGGCTGACCACCGCCTGCAGCATCAGGTCGAGGCTGTCCTGGCGCAGGCATTTCTTGACCTCGTCCAGGACCGACTGGTCGTCGAGGTTCTCGGCCTCGAGCGGCTGCAGCATCAGGGGCGGCTCGCCGCCGCCGACCGCGGTCCCGCCCGCGACCGCCAGGGCCGGGCGGAAGGCGACCTGCTCGGCGACCTGGGCCTGACCCTCGGACAGCCGCGACACCAGGGACTTGAGGACCGTGACCTCGTCCATGACCTCGGTCAGAGCCTGGCTGCCGCCCTGGCCGCCGCGCAGGGTCGCCGCCGCCTGCAGGGCCTCTTCCAGGGCCTTCATCTCACGCCGCGCCCCGGCCAGCTCGTCGCGCACGGCCACCTGCCCGGCGCGCAGGGCGTGGATCTCCTCGCGCAGCCGCCGGTCGGCCTCGCGCCGGCCGTTGACCTCCAGGATGCTCACGCCCAGCAGAAAGACCAGGATGCCGGCGATCAGGGCAAACTCCAGGCGAACGCCCAGCCACTCCGGCAGCAAGGCGGCGACCACCACGGCGGGCGCGATGATGCCCAGAAGGTTGAAGACGAAACGAACGAAGGCCAAGAGGCGGCTCTCCTGCAGAGATTCTGCAGAAAGCCTGACGATGATCCTTGAAAATAGGGTTAATCAGACCTTTCGGTGGCCGAATTCCGCCGATCCAGCGCCGGCGCTTGGCCCGGATGGTCGGCGCCGACGGCCTCGGCCACCGTCGCGAAGCCGTCGCGCCGGAGCAGCTCCGCCAGCTCGATCAGGACCCGCCGGGGCAGGCCCGGGCCCTGGTAGACCAGCCCGGTGTAGAGCTGGACCAGGGAAGCGCCGGCCCGGATCTTGGCGTAGGCCTCGGCCGCGCTGGCCACCCCGCCGACGCCGACCAGCGGCAGGCGGCCTCCGGTCAGCCTGTACATCTCCGCCAGCAGGGCCGTCGAAGGCCCGAAGAGCGGCGCGCCGGAGAGCCCGCCGGCCTCGTGACGGAAGCGGCTCTTCAGGCCGGCCGGCCGCTCGATGGTGGTGTTCGAGACGATCAGCCCGTCGAGGCCCTGCGCCAGGGCGACCTCGGCGATGTCCGCGCGATCCTCGGCGGTCAGATCGGGGGCGATCTTCAACAGCAGGGGGGGCCGCCGCCCTGCCATCCCGTCCAGTTCGGCCCGGAGCGGAGCGAGCAGGGCCTCCAGCTGGTCGTGGCCCTGCAAGGCCCTGAGGCCCGGCGTGTTGGGCGAGGAGACGTTGATCACCAGGTAATCGGCCAAGGGGCCCAGCGCCCGAAGGCCGGCAAGGTAATCCGGGCCGGCCTCGGCGGAATCCTTGTTGCGGCCGAGGTTGATACCGATCAAGCCGCCCTCCGGGGCCGCGGCGCGCCTGCGGCGCAGGTTGGCTTCGACCCGGGCGAGGCCGGCTGAATTGAAGCCCAGCCGGTTGATCAGCGCCCGGTCTTCGGCCAGGCGAAAGATCCGTGGCTTGGGATTGCCGGGCTGGGGCTGCGGCGTGACGCTGCCGATCTCGACGAAGCCGAATCCCGAACGCAGGAGCACGTCGGCGACCTCGGCGTCCTTGTCGAAGCCCGCGGCCAGACCCAGGGGATTGGCGAACTCAAGATCCCAGACACGGGTCCGCAGGATTGCCCGGTCGGAGACCGGCAAGGCGGGGTGAAACGACAATCCGCATCGCAATACCTGGAGCGTCAGCCGATGCGCAGCTTCCGGTGCAAACGCAAAGATGACAGGCCGAAGCCAAGCGTAGATGAAACGCGAAGACACGTGTAAACAGCAAAACCGAATTCAGAGGATTTCACGAGCCAACTCGATTCGCGCACGCGATTCAAGGTCATAAAATGGCCCGGTGGCGCGAAACGCTGCATTTTAATCTGTGGAAGATGCGAATTTATACCATTCTCCTAGTACGTTAAACATAGTAGGTAGCATGCAGAATTCCTGGGATCATGTTCCTGCTGCGATCCGGGTTATTCCCTATATAAGATCACCTTCATGTTGCAACATGCAGATGTTTGGCGGGCAATCGATCGGCTAGCGGCAAAATACGGCTTATCCGCGTCAGGATTAGCCAAGCGAGCCGGATTGGATCCGACCACCTTCAACCGCAGCAAGCGCGTCGCCAAGGACGGCAAGCTGCGTTGGCCGAGCACGGAATCTCTTGCCAAGATTCTGACCGCAACCGGTGCCAGCGTTGAAGAGTTCGTCGGACTTTTGAACGGCGAAGATGTGAACTTCGCGGGTCTGGGACTGCGGCGGATCGGATTCAGCGTCGTCTCCGAGCCCGGATTCTTCGATCCCGAGGGTCGGCCAATGGGCAATGGCTGGGGCCGCATGCCGCTGCCTGAAATGGCGGACCCCGATGCTTATGCAATCGAAATCAGAGGTCAGGCGCTGTCGCCGACCTATGCCGACGGTAATGTCCTGGTCGTCTCGCCGGGATCCCGGGTCGACACCGGCCATCGGGTCGTGGCCCGGCTCAGCGACGGCAGCGTCGTCTTCGGCAACGTGGCCCGCCGCAGCCCGGAAGAGGTCGAGCTGACGACCTTCGATGGAACAGCACCTTCGCTGGTGGTGCCGAAGAACGACATCGCCTGGATGTCGCGCATCGTCTGGGCGATCCACTGATGTAGTTGCCTCTTAGGCGGCCCGGGCGGTCTCGGGTCCGCCTTGCCAGCCTTCCCAAAGCAGCTATGCTAAATGCTCTCCGGCGGCCCTGGCCGGCCGTTTCTTCCAGGTCATCGGGACTCCAAGACATGAAAGCGCTGCACTACATCGACGGCATCTGGCACGAGGGCAATCCGATGATCATGGGCCCGATGACC
>JASJAL010000390.1 GCA_030067055.1 Kiloniellales bacterium
CTTGATGCCGCTGACGGTGGCCGGCTTCTCGGGCGGCGGCGGGCCGGACTGGCTGACCCAGGTCACCGCCCTGCTCGGCCACGGCCAGCCGCTCTATCTGGTGATCTACGTCGCCATGATCGTGTTCTTCTGTTTCTTCTACACTTCGATCGTCTTCAATCCGGCAGATACTGCTGACAACCTGAAGAAGCACGGCGGCTTCATCCCGGGCATCCGGCCCGGGGCCAACACGGCCGAGTACCTGAACTATCTCCAGGTCCGCCTGACCGTGGTCGGCGCCGCCTATTTGGCCCTGGTCTGCCTGCTGCCCGAGCTGCTGATCACCCAGTACGCCGTGCCCTTCTACTTCGGCGGGACCAGCCTGCTGATCGTGGTTTCGGTGACTATGGATACCGTGGGGCAGATCCATTCGCATCTGCTGGCACATCAATATGAAGGCCTCATCAAGAAGGCCAAGCTTCGGGGGAGGCGCGGTTGAACGTAATTCTTCTTGGGCCGCCGGGCGCAGGCAAGGGGACGCAGGCGAAGCGGTTGGAGGAGCGCCACAATCTGGTCCAGCTCTCGACCGGCGACATGCTGCGGGCCCTGGTCGCCTCGGGCAGCGCTCTGGGCAAGGAAGCCAAGGCGGTGATGGACGCCGGCAAGCTTATGCCCGACGAGCTCATGGTGCAGATGATCTCGGACCGAATCGACGAGCCTGACTGCAAGGACGGCTTCATCCTGGACGGCTTTCCGCGGACCGCCGCGCAGGCCGAATCCCTGGACGAGATGCTGGCCAAGAAGGGGCTGAAGCTCGACCGGGTGATCCAGCTCGAGGTCGACGAGGAGGCCTTGGTCGGCCGGATCACCGGGCGGTTTTCCTGCACCAACTGCGGAGCCGGCTACCACGACGAGTTCCAGCGGCCGAAGTCCGAGGGCGTCTGCGACAGCTGCGGTGGAACCGAATTCCGCCGCCGCGATGACGACAACGAGGCGACGGTACGGGCCCGGCTGGAGGCCTATCACGCCCAGACGGCCCCGATCCTGCCCTACTACGCGCAGGCCGGCGTTCTGCAGGGCGTCGACGGGATGGCCGATATCGACGAGGTCACCCGCCAAATCGAGGGGGTCTTGGACCGGGCATGAGTGTTGACTTGCCGATGCCGGGACCTATAATCGCGCGTCCCCGACGCCAGCGCGGCCGGGGCGTTTGCGCTTGTCCATATTTCTTGAGGAGTAGAGCGGCGTGGCTCGTATAGCTGGCGTCAATATCCCGACTCAGAAGCGCGTCGTGATCGGGCTGACCTATATCCATGGAATCGGCCAGACCAAGGCCACGGAGATCTGCGCGAAGGTCGGCATTCCGGCCGAGCGGCGGGTCAACGAGTTGACCGACGACGAGGTCGTGCGGATCCGCGAGACCATCGACCGCGACTACAGCGTCGAAGGCGACTTGCGGCGCGAGGTCGCGATGAACATCAAGCGCCTCATGGACCTGGGCTGCTACCGGGGCCTGCGGCACCGCAAGGGGCTGCCGGTCCGGGGCCAGCGGACCAACACCAATGCCCGCACGCGCAAGGGCCCGGCGCGGGCCATCGCAGGCAAGAAAAAAGCAGTAAAGAAATAGGGCTCGGAAATGGCTAAGGCTCAACCACGTTTGCGGCGCCGCGAGCGCAAGAACATCACCTCCGGCATCGCGCACGTGAACGCGACCTTCAATAACACGATCATCACCATCACCGACGTTCAGGGGAACGCGATCTCGTGGTCTTCGGCTGGGGGACAGGGCTTCAAGGGGTCACGTAAGTCGACCCCCTACGCCGCGCAGATGGCCGGCGAGGATGCCGGTCGCAAGGCCCAGGAACACGGGATGAAGACCTTAGAGGTCAACGTCAAGGGACCGGGCTCGGGCCGCGAGTCGGCGCTTCGGGCCCTGCAAGCGATCGGCTTCACGATCACCGCCATTCGGGACGTGACACCGATTCCGCACAACGGCTGCCGGCCGCCCAAGCGCCGCCGCGTCTGACGCGGCTGCGAACGGGCCCACGGCAACCCGAAGAGACTTTGCCGGTCGACGGGATAGGCCCAGCGGCCGGGCGGCGCGGGCAAGGCGTCGCATGTATTTCCGCCTGCTAGACACGAGGGTGCAGCCGTGCTGCAGAAGAACTGGACAGAACTAATCAAGCCCAACAAGCTCGACATCCAGCCGGGTGCCGATCCCGATCGCCTGGCCAAGGTGGTCGCGGACCCACTCGAACGCGGTTTCGGCCTGACCCTGGGCAACGCCCTGCGTCGCGTGCTTTTATCGTCGCTACAGGGTGCCGCGGTAACCTCGATCCAGGTCGACGGGGTGCTCCACGAGTTCTCATCGATCCCCGGGGTCCGGGAGGACGTCACCGACATCGTCCTCAACGTCAAGTCGATCGCCCTGCGCATGCATGGTGAAGGGCCGAAGCGCATGCGCTTGCGCGCCGAGGGGCCCGGCGAAGTTTCGGCTGGTCAGATCGAGACCGGTCATGACATCGAGGTTATGAACCCGGAACTCGTCATCTGCACCCTCGACGACGGTGCGCGCCTGGACATGGAACTGACCGTAGAGTCCGGCAAGGGCTACGTTCCAGGGACACAGAATCGCCCCGAGGATGCCCCGATTGGCCTGATCCCGGTCGACGCCGTCTTCTCGCCGGTTCGCAAGGTCGCCTACAAGGTCGACAACACTCGGGTCGGCCAGGTCACCGACTACGACAAGCTGACCATGGAGGTCGAGACCAACGGCGCGGTCACGCCCGAGGACGCGGTGGCTCTGGCAGCCCGGATCTTGCAGGACCAGCTGCAGCTCTTCATCAACTTCGAGGAGCCCAGCGTGCGCGAGGTGGAGGAGCGGCCCAGCGAGCCGCCCTTCAACCGCAACCTGCTGCGCAAGGTGGACGAGCTCGAACTCTCGGTCCGTTCGGCCAACTGCCTGAAGAACGACAACATCGTTTACATCGGCGACCTTGTTCAGAAGAGCGAGGCCGAGATGCTGCGGACCCCGAACTTCGGCCGCAAGTCGCTGAACGAGATCAAGGAGGTTCTGTCTCAGATGGGCCTCCACCTGGGGATGGAGATCCCCACTTGGCCGCCCGAGAACATCGAGGAGATGGTCAAGAAGCTCGAGGAGCCCTACTGAGCGGCCGATCGAGCCGATCCCGAGGTTTAGCCCGCCGTACACGAGCCCAGCGAGGTGCTTGGGCCGCGGCGGCGGGTCGTGAAATCGGTCTCGTGCGCGAGGCCAGGATGATGAGGAGGAGCCACGATGCGCCACGGAATGAGCGGCCGGAAGTTCAACCGGTCAAGCCCGCACCGTCAGGCCATGTTCGCCAACATGGCGGCGGCCCTGGTGAAGCACGAGCAGATCAAGACCACCCTGCCCAAGGCCAAGGATCTGCGCCGCGTCGTGGACCGCCTGATCACCCTGGGTAAGCGCGGCGACCTGCACTCTCGGCGTCAGGCCCTGTCGGTCCTGCGGGACAGCAAGATCACGGCCAAGCTCTTCGACGAGCTGGCGGCGCGTTACAAGGACCGCCCCGGCGGCTACACCCGGGTTCTCAAGGCCGGTTTCCGCTACGGCGACATGGCGCCCATGGCAGTGATCGAACTGGTCGACCGCGATCCCGAGGCGAAGGGGCAGGACTCCGGCCCGACCCAGGAGCAAGAGGTCGAGGACACCGAGGCCGAGGAATAGGAAGCGACCGGCGTCGTGCCTCGTGCCGAGGAGATGGAGCGCGGCAGCTTCCGAACTGGAGGCTGCCGTCTTTGCTTTGACGATCAGAATCGCGTGATTTGAAGCTGTGGCCGGGTGTGCCTAAATGAGGTTCATGCGAGTCCGGGGAATTCTGTCATCGAAGTGCCTAGTTCTGTTGCTGGCGCTGACGATGCACGGCCCGGCCCTGGCGCAGGAGCGGGCGGTCCCGACCTCCCGCGACGAGGTCATGCTGAGCTTCGCGCCCGTGGTCAAGAAGGCCGCGCCGGCGGTGGTCAACATCTACACCAAGAAGGTCGTGCGCCAGCGGGCGGTCGCGCCGCTGTTCAACGATCCCTTGTTCCGGCGCTTCTTCGGCGATGATTTCGGATTTCTCGGTCGCCCCCGGGAGCGGGTACAGAACTCCCTGGGCTCGGGTGTGATCGTCGACGCCGAAGGCCTCGTGGTGACCAACCATCACGTCATCGAGGGTGCCGACGAGATCCGGGTCGTTCTGTCGGACCTGCGCGAGTATCCGGCCGAGCTGGTGCTCAGCGACGACCGAACCGATCTGGCCATTCTGCGGATCGAACCGGCCCAGGAGCGGCTGCCTGTGATCCGCTTGCGCGATTCCGACGACCTGGAGGTCGGCGACCTCGTCTTGGCGATCGGCAATCCCTTTGGCGTCGGCCAGACGGTGACCAGCGGCATCGTCTCGGCGCTGGCCCGGACCCAGGTCGGCATCTCCGACTACAGCTTCTTCATCCAGACCGACGCCGCGATCAATCCCGGCAATTCCGGCGGAGCGCTGGTCACCATGGACGGCCAGCTGGTCGGCATCAACACGGCGATTTTCTCGCGCAGCGGCGGGTCGATCGGGATCGGCTTCGCGATCCCCGCCAACATGGTCCGCTCGGTGATCGCCAGCGCCAAGGGCGATGGCCGCATCGTTCGGCCCTGGCTCGGCTTCGTCGGCCAGACCCTGACCGCGGAGCTGGCCGAAGGTTTCGGCCTGCCGCGACCCGGCGGCGTTCTGGTCAACCAGCTCTATCCGGGTGGTCCGGCCGAAAAGGCCGGCCTCAAGGTCGGCGACGTGGTCGTGACGGTCGACGACCAGACCGTCAACGACGTCACCTCGCTGCGCTTCCGCGTCGCAACCGAAGTCCCGGGCGGTGACGTGCCGCTGGAGGTCTGGCGCGACCGCGCCAAGGCGCGGGTGCAGCTGCCGCTGATGGCGCCGCCGGAGACGCCGGAGCGCGAAGCCCGCCTGCTGCGCGGCCGCCATCCCTTGAGCGGTGCTGTGGCCGCCAACCTGTCGCCGGCTCTGGCCGAGGAGCTCGACCTGCCCGGTGCCTGGGCGGGCGTCATCCTGACAGAGATCAAGCGCGGTTCGCCGGCCCGGCGCTTCCGCTTCAAGCCCGGCGACGTTATCCTCTCGATCAACGAGACCGAGGTCGGGACGACCCTCGATCTGAAGCGCCTGGTCGAGAGCAGCGATTCCTGGTCCATCAAGTTTCGCCGCGAGGGGCGGGTCAAGGTGGTCCGGATCGAGGCCTGAGGCCGATCCTGGACAAGCAGCGGAAGCAGTCGGCAGGAAGGGAAGTGAGCGGTCTGTTCGAGGCCCAAGCGCCGCGGCCCCTGGCGGACCGGCTGCGGCCCCAGCAGCTGTCCGAAGTCGTCGGTCAGGACCACCTGCTCGGCCCGGAGGCGCCGATCGGCCGGATGCTGGCCCAGGGCCGCCTGGCCTCGATGGTGCTCTGGGGACCTCCGGGCTGCGGCAAGACCACCATCGCCCGGCTGCTGGCCGAGCAGACCGACCTGGTCTTCGAACCGCTGTCCGCCGTCTTCTCGGGCGTCGCCGACCTGCGCAAGGTCTTTGCCGCCGCCAAGGAGCGGCGCCAGATGGGCCAGGGCACCCTGCTGTTCATCGACGAGATCCACCGTTTCAACCGGGCCCAGCAGGATGGCTTCCTGCCCTACGTCGAGGACGGCACGGTGATCCTGGTCGGGGCGACGACCGAGAACCCCTCCTTCGAGCTGAACGCGGCCCTGCTGTCCCGGGCCCAGGTCTACGTTCTGCGCCGCCTGGACGAGGCCGCCCTGGAGGAACTGCTGCGCCGCGCCGAGAGTGAGAGCGGCGGCCCCCTGAGGCTGGAGCCCGAGGCCCGCACTGCGCTGATCGCCATGGCCGACGGCGACGGTCGCTATCTGCTCAACCTGGCGGAGGAGCTCTATGCCCTGCCGGAGGGCACGCCGCTCGACACCGCCCGCCTGGCCGAGGTGGTGCAGAAGCGCGCGCCGGTCTACGACAAGGGCCAGGAGAGCCACTACAACCTGATCTCGGCCCTGCACAAGTCGCTGAGGGGCTCGGATAGCGATGCGGCGCTCTACTGGCTGGCCAGGATGCTGGCCGGAGGCGAGGACCCTCACTACATCGCCCGCCGCCTGCTGCGCTTCGCTGTAGAGGATGTGGGACTGGCCGATCCTGGGGCCCTGGAGCAGGTATTGGCCGCCTGGCAGGCCTACGAGCGCCTGGGGACGCCGGAGGGTGAGCTGGCCCTGGCCCAGGCGGTCCTCTACCTCGGGACTGCGCCCAAGTCCAACGCCGCCTACCGGGCCCTGGGCCAGGCGATGCGGGTGGCCCGGGAGAGCGGCTCCCTGATGCCGCCCCAGCACATCCTTAACGCCCCGACCCGCCTGATGAAGGACCTCGGCTACGGCCAGGGCTACGCCTACGACCACGACGCCCCCGAGGCCTTCTCCGGCCAGGACTACTTTCCCGAGGGGCTGCCCCGGCAGAGCTTCTACCAGCCGGTCGACCGGGGCTTCGAGCGGGAGATCCGCAAGCGCCTGGACTACTGGGACCGGCTTAGAACCCGCCGGCAGGCCGACCAGGAACGCGAATAGCAAACGGTTGCCCGCACCCTGGGCAGCTCTGCGATTCCCTCGCAGGTGCCATGCAGCTTTGCCGGTTGTCCCGTACCCAAGAAGAGGTATGGTCTCGCCGCCGACCCACGGGGAGGGCGCGGCCAAGCGTTATAGTCAGAGGACTGCAATGCCCGATTATACCACGCCCGAGCGGGCGCGGACGGCGCTGGTAACCATCAACCTGCAGCGTGACTTCGTCAAAAACGGTTCGCCGCTCAGATCCCGCGGCGTCGGGGCCGCGATGCCGGGCATCCAACGCCTGGTCGAGGGATTTCGGGCCGCCGGCCTGCCGATCGTCCATGCGGTCCGGCTCTATCGACCGGATGGCTCCAACGTCGACAGCTTCCGCCGCAAGGCGGTCGAGGATGGGCTCCG
>JASJAL010000065.1 GCA_030067055.1 Kiloniellales bacterium
GGCCGAGCTCCGAGAGGCGCGCGAGCGTCGCCGTGGTCAAGAGGTGGAGAGCAGCATAGTCGGAGAACCGACCCTCCATCATGAGGTCGCCGATATCCGAGATGGTTTCCTCGGCCTCCAGCGGATCCAAGCGCTCCAGGCTGATGTTTCCCGGGCGCGCCGTCGTGAGCGTGACGGGTCGCCCCACGGCCTCGGAGATACGGGCGTCCACGTCGCCCGCATCGCTCACGACCTCTTCCCCTGTGGGCCAGGTAATGCGGACCGGCGGTGGCGGCGCATCGGCACGCGGCAGCTGGACGAAACGGGCGCTGAGCTCGATCAGCTTGCGCCACTTTTTCGGATACTTGGCGCTAGCAACCTTGCCGTTGGACTGATCGATCACGGCATAGGCGCGATCTCCGAGAACCCCACCCTCGACAATGAGGGTCTCATCCACGTCTTCCCCGTTCATGGATTTGACCGCGTAGCGAAAGAGCGTCTTGACGGCTCCGACTTCTTTGGCCGCTTGCAGAGACATGGCGTGCTCTCTCCTAGGAGCTCGTCTGATCAGCGAACGACTTTGCGATTGTGCCCCGGCCTGCGTGCTCCGGCGGTCTGGCGGGTCAGCCGGTCGGACACATCGGGGGCAAACCCCATGCACGCTACGGCGTTTGACCTGAAGTCATCTATACCACGGATCATCTAGAGAGCGACGATTCAGAGTCTCTTGCGGGCTATAGACGGCCTTCTGGAATCTGTGAGCAGCAGTTCCGCTTTGGAATCGAAATTGGACCTCTGTCCCGAAGGATCCGACAAACTTCCACTCAGGACCGAAGCCCGAGCATCGATCGATCCTCTCGGGCCAAGATCTCGGTAGTCCGTTGGCATCGTTCAGCGATTCCAAGCCCCAGTTTTGCTGCGATTCGTGGTAACTTGGGGCCACATCTACAGCGCGACGCTAGCAATCCAGTGCGTGGCATTCAGCCAAGCACGCAGTTCGATGGATACAGTGTCCTGTAGCGGAGAACCTAGATGCTCTGGCTGCGTCTCGCGACAACTATGGTCGCAGTCATCTTTCTCGTTTGCGTGTCCTTCGCACCGATCGTTCTCGGGCAGCAAACCGAAAAGGCTGGCTCCTTTCAGCAGGCCTATGTGCTTTGGCAAGAAGGCTACGTTCTTCATTCTTTGGGAGACTACAAAGGCGCCGCAGATCGTTTCCGCCGGTCCATCGAGGTCCACCCGACAGCAGAGGGCCACACTTTTCTCGGCTGGTCGCTCAGCTACCTGGGTCAGACCGAAAAGGCGATCGCCGAGTGCAAGAAGGCGATCGATTTGGATCCGGACTACGGCAATCCCTACAACGATATTGGTGTCTACCTCATCGATCTCGGGCGGTCGGACGAGGCAATACCCTGGCTGGAGAAAGCCACGCGGGCCAAGCGCTATTGTTGCTTTCAATATCCGCATTTCAATCTGGGACGGATCCTGCTCGCGAAGGAGCGGGTCGAGGAGGCAGTACAAGCCTTCGAACGGGCGCTTTCCTATGACCCGAACTATCTCCCGGCACGCAAAGCCCTTGAAGTGATCAGAGAACACGAGGGCGAGGCCCTCTAGGAGGATAGATTTCTGGATATGGCTAGGAGTAGCTGTGCCCCGAAGCGGGTCGCATCCACTGGACTGGCCGTGAATAAGGACCTTTCGGCATCCATGGATGATCTCGGTGCGATTGCGGCCGCTGAGGTGCCAAGTCCTGACGTACCGCAAGAGCCCGTATTGCAAAACGGCGTCACTCCAGCCGCTCATTTGAGCTTGCTTGTGGGCAACAGCAACCTTCGGCCAGGACGAGCGTTTTGGGTCGGATACCTTGTGTCCTGAGCGGCTTTTCCGCGTGGCTCTGTTTGCTTTGAGTTCTCGCTGAGAAAATCGGATACCTGACCATCGATTCAATCGCGGAGGGCGGCAGAATGGCGGCTGACTTTCAGTTGCGCGAGGCAAGCAAGGACGACCTGGATGCGTTCTATGACCTGTTTCTGCAGGTGCAGTCGATCCACGCGGAGGCCGAGCCGGCGTTCTTTCATCTGATCGAGAAGGACGATCTCTTTCGCCAGCATTTCCAGGGCATCCTGGACAATCCGGATCAGCACCTCGTCTTCGCCTGCCGCGATGGCGCGGTGGTCGGATTGGTCCAGTTCTTCCTGGGCCTTCGCCCCAAGAGCGTCTTTCAGCCGGAACGGCGGGTCGGCTATGTCAACGGTTTGGCCGTCGACGTGGCGCATCGCCGGACCGGCTGTGGCCTCCTGCTGCTCGAGCACGTGAAGCAGGCGGCGAGGCAGGAGGATGTGACCCTCCTGGGCATCGACTTCTGGTCCTTCAACGCTGCGGCCCGCGCTTGCTTCGAGAAGGCCGGTTTCAAGGTCAGCCGGGAGTTCATGTGGCTCGGCTTGTGACGGGGGCGCCTCGAATAGCGGATCACCCGGCCTGAGGCGCGGCGCGTTCGACCCCGCTGACGGTACCTTGCCGCCTCGGCGGTCACACCTGCTGGAACTCGGCGCCGATGAAATCGCGCAGCGAGATGATGCCGTAGATGTGGTCGTCCTCGACCACCGGCAGATGGCGAAAGCCGACTTCGTTCATGAGCCGCAAGGCATCCACGGCCGCGGCGGTCGGCCCGAGGGTGACCAGGTTTTCCGTCATCACCTCGTGGAGCTGCGTGCTGTCCGGGTCACGGTCCTCGGCCAGGACGCGGTTCAGGGCGTCACGCTCCGTGAAGATCCCTTGAAGGACGGTTCCCTCCAGGATCAGGACCGCGCCCACGCGCTGTTCGGCCATGAGCCGGCTCGCCTCGCGGACCGTCGCGCTGGCCGGAAGACAGACCAGGTCTTTCCTGGTGATCAGCTGACCGACTTCACGCTGCGTCATGGCAAGCCCTCCATCCCAGAGTCTCGGCGATGCGGTTCTGTCCATCATAATCGGGAGTGCTTGGGGCGGCAAAAGGCCTGCTCGGCCGGCTACAGCGTGGAGCTGCTGTTCACGGCGTTGTGCAAGCTCATCGGTGCTTTTCCCGCATCTGAGACAGCGAAGCCGGCCCGCGCCTGCCGCCGCCGGTACCGAAGGCGACCCCAAGGCCGTCAGTGCGCTCCGCCTTGCGCGGCGGCATCGCGCGGCAGGGCGACGGTGAACTCGGTGTGGTCGTTGACCTTGGAGTGGACCGTCATCTGGCCGAGGTGCTGCTGCACGACGATGTCGTAGCTCAAGGACAGGCCGAGACCCGTCCCCACTCCGGCGGCCTTGGTGGTGAAGAAGGGATTGAAGACCTTGTCGATCACGGCCTCCGGGATGCCGGCGCCGTTGTCGCGCACGCGCAGTTCGACCCGGTCTCCGAGATCTCTGGTTGCGACCTGGAGGGTGGGCCGGAAACCGTTCGAGGCCCCGTTGGAGGCGCGCTCGCCGACCGCGTCGAAGGCGTTCTGGAACAGGTTGACGAGCACGCGGCTGATCTCCTGCGGCGCGACCTCGGCGCTGCCGGCCTTCGGGTCGAGCTCCCGCTCCAGGGCGATCTCGAACGCTGGATCCTTGGCCCGGGCGCCGTGATACGCAAGGCCCAGGCTCTCCTCCACCAGCTCGTTGATGTCGGCCTGCCGGCGCTGCCCGGGGTCGCCGCGCGAGTGCAGCAGCATGCTGGTGACGATGTTGTTGGCGCGCTGCCCCTGGCTGTTGATCCGCTCTAGGTTTTCGGAGAGCAGCGTGACGAGCTCGTCGAGCTCATTGTTTGCCCCTTCGTCGAGCTGTTCGCGCAGGGGCTCGACCAGCTCCCTGAACTCCTCGACCAGCTCCCTGGAGATCTCGGCGAAGTTGTTGACGAAGTTGAGCGGGTTCTTGATCTCGTGGGCGATGCCTGCCGTGAGCTGTCCGAGCGAGGCCATCTTCTCGGATTGCACCAGCTGCTGCTGCGCCAAGGTCAGCTTCGCCAGGGCCGTCTCGGCCTGCTCCTTGGCCAGCCGCAGCTCCGCCTCCGCCTGCTTCAGGTCGGTGATATCGTGGCCCTCGGGCACGATCAGAGTGACCTCGCCGTTCTCGCCCCTGACCGGCCTCGCATGAAAATCGATGACGCGTTCGTCGCCGTCGGGCGTGGGGTGGGTCGCCAGGAACTGCACCGCCTCTCCATCGGCTGCACGCTCCACCGCCCGCCTTAGCCGTAGTTGGAGATCCGGATCGTGAGCCCACCATGGACAGTCCCAGAAAGGCCGCCCCACCACGTCCTCTTTGCCGGCGTCGATCATGTCTAGGGCGGCGGCGTTGGCCTCGATCAGGGTTCCGTCCGGCTTCAGGAGGCCCTGAAGGTGGGTCGCAGCGTTCAAGGTCGCCTTCGCCCGCATCTCGCTTTCACGCAGCGCTTCTTCGGCCCGGTTGCGTTCCTTGATCTCCGCCAAGAGGGACTCGTTGGTCTCTTGCAGCGCCGCGGTTCTTTCCTCGACCCGCAACTCAAGGTCGTCGCGTGCGCGTCGCAGCGCATCCTCGGTGTTTTCTTGGACCGCTTGCAGCTTGTTGAAGGCTTTCACGACCTTACCCAGCTCGTCGCTGGCGGCCCAGTCGACCCGTTCGCGCCCGCCACCCTTGCGGATTCTTTCGATCGACTCCTGCAACAGTGCCAAGGGCCTTCCGACCATTCTGTTCGTGACGAGAATTGTGGCGCCGGTCAACGCCGCCAGGAGCACGAGCAAGACGATCGCATCTTCGGCCAGTCTGTCCTTGATCGTGCTACGGATTTCCCGATCGTGCGCGATGATCTTGATCGACCCGAGCGCTTGCGGGCTTGCCCCGTCCCGAAAGACAAGAGACGCCTGTGCAGAGAATTCAGCGCTCTTTGGCGGCGTATCGATGTCGCCTATCGACGAGATCAGAAATCCAGTGCCGTCGGTGACAACAGCTCCCTGTACGAAGGGCAGCTTCCCGACTTCTTCCAGGAATGTGTCGATCTTGTCGGTATCGAGCTCCCACAGCGCCGCCGTGATCGGCACGCTTTGAGTCTTTGCCAGCTCCTGCAGATCGGCAACGAGGTCTCGGCGCTGGGCGAAGTACTCCCGTGTCACGAGGGCCGAGAAAATGCCGACGAGCGCGGTCCCGATGATCAGGAGATAAAGTGCCAGGAGCTTGGCACCCAGTCTGGTGAGTCCGAACACCTTCATTTCAGGCCGGCCATCTCATCGTCGCCAATCGAACAGGACCGTTTCAAGAAATTCACTCCGGTTCACAAGAGTTAAGTCAATCGTATGTGGCGCGCATTGTTTCGAACCATTTTGTATCTCGAAGCTGCGCCGATGTTGACCAGAAGCACTCGACCAACTCGCGGTGATCTTCGTAGAAAATCTTGGAGAACATCACATATCCGACTCTTTTCTGAATGGGCGATTGTAGCTTGATGAGGCGCTCCGCAAGGTCAGGATGCTGGTCGAGAATGGGATCGACGTTGTCCTCGATCGCAACGGTGGCATCGACACGTCCGTTTGCCGTCATGCGTAGCATGGTCAGTTCACTTACGACTTCATAGACGTTGGCGCCACGCGCTTTGAGTTCCGGAATGATTGAGGCCTCTCTCTCTGCCGCAACCGTATGCCCCTGGAGTTCATCGCCTTCTGCCAGAGCCGCTTTGTTGGCGTCTTTTCTGACATATGCAACGTAGGCGTATTTCTTCGATGCCCGATCTTCATCGGGGTTTCCGTTTTTGAGTGGATAAGCCCCATACTCGGCCCGGTCCGACTTGTAGCTGCTATTGAATGCGGCCTGGATTTCTCCCCTCTCAACCATCTGGAGGGCGCGGGACCAGGGCATGAAGGCGAATTCGGCCTTCGCTCCACAGTCGCCAGCCGCGCGTTTCGAGAGCTCGACGAACCAGCCCGGCTTCTCTGCCGGAAGCTTTCCCTCCGCAACCCTGACCCTCTCGTTAGGCGAGTTCGTGGTTGCCAGGACCATTGTGGTTTCATCACCGGCCGTGGCAGCTTGGGGAACGACAAGAAAGGCAACCAGCGCACCGCCGACAACAAGGCTCGAGGCGCGCCCAGGATCCGAAAGCGCAGAGCCTGCTTCGCGGCATCGCATTTCGTGATCTTGAAACATGGAACCCTCCCGCGTGACCAAGCCAGCGGCGCACAGAAACGGACGGATCCTTGCTGACGTTGCACTTGCCCTCCATCCAGCAAGTTCAACCAGCGAGGGTGCTCCGCACGCCGATCGCGTTGGGCCGGGGCCTCTTCGGTGGTCCAGTTCCAGATTTGCTGCCCAGTCAGGTAACTGACCCGCAGTCGGCCGGCCCGCTCCATAGCCTAGGCCGGCCGGAATGCGGGAGGCAAGTTGGCTTGTTGGGCTGAAGGACGGGAAGGTTGGGTCTTGCGCCTTCATCCAAACTGCTCGGCGACGTCGGTTGAATGAGGCAAAGCGATTCCCACTGAGCGAGCTACGCGTCGCTGGGACCGCCCTGCCGTGCAGCGGCCCAATCGCGGCGGCCCGCTGACTACGGCCCGGCCGAGCCTGAGGACTTGAGGCGCGGAGCCGCGAAATCGAGCTCTGAAGTTGGCGGGCTCTCATGCTCGATACTCGCGCCGTCCGCGCCTCGCGCCTGCCGAAGAAAGACTCCTTGCTCTTGGTCCCACCGCCACCCCTCCAGCCGTCGGCCGGTGAGTGGGTGTGCAGCGGCCGCTGGTCTATTCGCGGCCCGAGCTACTGCACGCACTTGCCAAGCTGGGACTTTTTCTGTTGCCGGGCGTAGAAGTCGGAGACGCCGATCTCGAAGGCGCTCACGTCGTCGGTATCGCTGCCGAAGCCGCCGTCCCATACGCCGGCCTGATAGGCGCCCTGAGCGGCCAGATAGCAGGACTCCATCCGGGCCTGCCGCTCCGGCGAAAAGCCATCGGCGTCGGAATGCCAGGCATCTGTTTCCAGGCTGAGGAACGAGCTATCCAGATTCAGGACCGCACCCGCCTCGACCGCCGGCTCGGTCGGAAGCGCCGGCTCCACCTGAACTGGCGGCTCGGCTTCGAGTGCCGCTTGCTGCAGCGACTGATCCTGGGCCTTGGCTGCAGAGATCGGGGCAATCACCGCCAAGCCCAGCAGGACCAGAGAGACCTTGGTGATCGCTTGCATCTTGCTGGACAGATCGAAACGGTTCATCGGTAACCCCCCTTTGGTTCCGCGGCGCCCGTATTCCTCACTTCTCCGGGCTAACCGCGCCTCATTTCCTGAACTGAAGTCTGCGCCAAGGCCTGGGCGGCTTGTAGTTTCTAACCGTTAGAAACGTAGCCAACGGACGTTAGAAACCGCGCCCGCCGTGAAACGCCACGACGGTGATTGGGTGACGCAAACCGCGCCGGGCGCTGATCAGGCCGCGACTTGGTAGCGGCGGTACTCGCTCGGCGTCACTCCGGCCCAGCGCCTAAAGGCCCGGGTGAAGTGGGCGGAGTCGGCATAGCCGAGCTCCATGGCAACATCCGTGATGCGGATCTCGGAATCCTGGAGCAGGCGGGTCGCCGCCTCAAAGCGGGCCTGATCGACAATCTGGACGTGGGCGAGACCGCACTTGGCCAAGCGGCGCTGCAGCGAACGCACGGAGAGGCCCGTGATCTCGGCCATCATCTCGACCCGCGGCGGGCCCTCCTGCTTCAGCAAGGCCGCGGACAACTGGCGCAGCGAGCCGCAGAACTTCGTGGACGGCGCCGTATCCCAAAGCCGGGTTTCCTGCGCCTCGCTGACCTCGCCCGGCGTCCGGCGGTGCCGCAGGGGTAGCGCGAGGCAGCCGCGCGGCATGGCAATGGCCGTGAACTTCTGCCCGACGCGGATCTCCGGGTCGCCGAGCGCGTCTTTCAGTTCCTGCCCCGGCGCTTCCGGGGTCTGCAGGCGGACCTTGGCCGGCTGCCAGGATGGGCCCGCACCAAGGCGCACGTAGTCGATCAGCCGGGTCAGAACGTATTGCTCGAACTGCGTACGGCCGAACTTCGGTCCGCGGAACTGGCTGCGGCACAACCAGATCTCCTCGCCCGCCGGGATCAGCCAGAGACGGGCGTCCGAGGTATGCAGGTGGATCAAGCGGCAGCTTCTCTCCAGGGCCTGCTTGACGGTGGGCGCGCTCGAAACCACGGTGCCGTAGGAGCCCAGGGTGGCGATGCTGCTCTCCAAGCCGACCTGAAGCCCGAACATCCGGTTCCCCAATGATCGGGCGGCCTGTCCCAGCAGCGCATAGATGTGGCGCGTGGGGATCAGGTCGTCGGGGTCGCAGAAGTGCCACATCGGCAGCCCGAGCTTCTCGAGCAAGCGTTCGGCCGACACGCCAATCCGCTCCAGTGCATCGGTGGCATGGATTATCTGACTGGCCCGTGTGAGAGCGATGGGTTCCATCGAAGTCGACCCTCCCTTGGTTCCGCGGCGCCCGTGTCTTTTTCCTTGTTCCACGGGCTGCCCGCGCCTTGCTGGCTGGGTTGGAGTCTGCGCGACGGCCGGGGCGGCTGGTAGTTTCTAACGGTGTGAAACGTTGCTATTCTGGGCTAGAAGCCGTGCACGACGAGAACTGTCGCGACGTGAAATGGTAGTCTGAATCGGGCCTGGCAGCGTACGAGAGGATACGAAAGGAAAGTTGGGGCGCGGGTCGCCCCGGCGAGGGGATCGATGACAATCGAGAGACAGGGGGGTATCTCGCAGGCTGCACCGGGCGCTCAGCCGCCCACTGACGCCGTTCTAGCCGGTCTTGAGCGGATAGCCGCCAGTCCCGACTTCGTACGATCCAAGCGGATGAGGGAATTCCTCCGCTATCTGGTCGAGGCGAAGCTGAGCGGCGAGGTCGACCGGTCCAAGGAGTTCTCGATCGCGGTCGACGTCTTCGGCCGGGACGAGAACTTCGATCCGCAGACCAGTTCGCTCGTCAGAGTAGAAGCCGGCAGACTTCGGCGCACGCTGAAGCAGTACTACCTAACCCACGGAAAGGACGATCCCCTCAGGATCGAGATCCCCAAAGGCAAATACGTGGCCGAATTCCGCATGGTCGGCGATCGCGGGAACCAGCCGGCGTCCCCCGTTGAAAGTTCCGCTCCGGCGCCTGCCCCGGTCGAAGCCGGTGACGGCGGCCAGGCCGGACCGGCCGCTGCCGCCGCGACCCGGAAGAGGGCCACGAACGGCTCCAGGCCGCCGACCATCCTAGTGGTCGACGACGAACCGCAGGTCGAGGCCCTGATCACGCAGAAATTCCGTCGTCGGGTTCGCGACGGCAGCCTGTCGTTTCTCTTCGCGCATGACGGCGAGGAGGCCCTGGACACCCTGCTCCGGACCTCAGACATCGACATGATCCTGACCGACATCAACATGCCGCGCATGGACGGCCTGACCCTTCTGGATCATCTGCCCGAGGTCAACCCGATGCTGATGGCGGTCGTCGTCACGGCCTATGGCGACATGCCGAACATCCGCACGGCGATGAACCGGGGCGCCTTCGATTTCATCACCAAGCCGATCGATTTCGACGACCTCACCGCGACCATGGAGCGCGCGCTCGCGCAGACGACCATCCTGCGCGAGGCGGCCGTTGAGCACGACCAGCTGCTCGGCCTGCGCCAGGAGCTGACGATCGCGCGGGGCATACAGAGCTCGCTCTTGCCGGACCACCTGCCGCAAGAGCAGCGCTTTGCCGTCCATGGCCGGAGCAAGCCCGCCGCCGAGTTCGGCAGCGACTTCTACGACGTCTTCCCCATCGACGACGACCGCTGGGGCATCCTGATCGGCGACGCCTCGGGCCGGGGCATCGGCGCCGCGCTCGGCATGGCGGTCTCGCGCACCGCCATCCGGACGGCGGCCCTGACCGGGCTCTGCGTGAAAAGCAGCGTCGCACGCCTGAATGACCTGCTCTCCGAGCATTCCGGATCGGAGATCCTGGCGTCGCTGTTCTTCGGGACCTACGACGCGGCGACGGGGACTCTGGCCTATGTCAATGCCGGCCATCAGCTGCCCTACGTCCTCCGGGCCGGGGGAGAGCTCGAAATCCTGTCCGGCGAACCGGGTTCGCCCGCCGGCCAGCGGACGGAGGCCACCTACGCGGCGCACGAAACGACCCTGGCCCCGGGCGAAAGCCTGTTGCTTTACACCGACGGCGTGCCCAGGGCCTTCGATGGCGACCACCGGCAGTTCTCCATCGGGCGGCTGGAGGAGGTGCTGGGCGCCGGATTCGAACTCTCGTCACAGGACCTGGCCGAGCGCGTGCTGGTGGCGGTCGAATCCTTCGTCGGCGGGGCCGAGCAGACGGACGACATCACCTGCATGGCGCTCAAACGACTCGCATAGGGCGTTTTCCGATCAGATGGAATCGCTTTGCGATCCATCTGGCCGGATGTAACGCCCTGACCTTCAACGCTAGCGCAATACTCCCGGCCAGACGCGAACGCGTCTGATCGGGAAGTGCGCTAGTCAGAAGCGCTCGGCCGCACCAGTTAGGATCTTCGCCTAGCGGAGGACGGGTTGCCGGCGTCCTTTCTCAACGACTCCCGAGCCCGGCCCCGGCCCGGCGGCCACACATGTCAGTTCAAGAGCTGCCACTTCTTGCCAAGCTCTTCGAAGAAACCGCGTTCCTGCTTGAGGGCGATCCAGGTGTTCACGTAGTTGATCCAGACCTGGTCGCCCTGTGGCAGAAGCATGGCGATCGGCGTCGGCGCCTTGGGCGCGGAAACCGGAACGATCATCATCTGCGGATACTTGGCCACCAACTTGTTCGCCTCGACGTTCGAGGTGATGTGCGCATCGGCGCGGCCGGCCAGAACCTCCTGAAAATCGCGCGCCGGAGCCTCGACGATTTGGTGCTTGGCGTCCGGGAAGAATTGTTTGACCTGCTTTTCCTGCGTGGTGCCGAGGGTTGCCGCGACCGTGACATCGGCCCGGTCGAGATCCGCCCAATCCTTGAAGCGGTCGGCGTTCTTGGCAAGGATCAGGGGCACGGTCGCCAGCGAGAAGTAGCTGCTGGAATAGCCCGCCGACTTGGCGCGCGACGGCGAGACCGAGGCCGACCCGGTCATGTGGTACTTGCCGGAGGTCACGCCGTTGACCAGCGTCTTCCAATCCGTGGGCACGAATTCGACCTCCACGCCAAGGTCCTTCGCCAGCTCGCTCATGACGTCGATGTCGTAGCCGGTGTAGCTGTTGGTCGCAGGGTCCTTCATCGTCATGGGATTCCAGTCGCCGGTGGTGCCGACCTTCAACACGCCGTTGCTCAAGACATCCTGCAACGCCGATTGCGCGTGGGCCTGCGCGGCAAGCGCGACCAAGAGGAGCGCCGCCGGGACCGCCTTCAAGAGTTTCATGGATCGCCTCCCTGCGTTGGTGCCGAACCCCGATCATCGCGTGGAACGCCGTGCATTGCAACGCACTAAACTTATTGCATGTGGCTCAACAAGGTGGTGAAGTGTCCAGACAGGGAATCTCTGGTCCGGGACCTCTAGAGCCATGCAATCCGCCGCTGCGAACCCGCTCATTCGCATTATGGAGGTGTCCAAGTACTTTGGCGACTTCCAGGCGCTCAAGGCGGTGTCGCTCGAGGTCGCGCTGGGCGAGCGCGTGGTGGTTTGCGGCCCTTCTGGGTCTGGAAAATCGACTCTGATCCGCTGCATCAATCGACTGGAAAAGCACGAGAGCGGCCGGATCATCGTCGAGGGCGTGGAGCTGAACGACACGCGTGACAGCCTGAACGCCATCCGCTCCAACGTCGGCATGGTGTTCCAGCAGTTCAACCTCTTCCCGCACCTGACGGTCCTGGAGAACCTGACGCTCGGCCCCATGCGGACGCGAAAGCTGACCAAGGCGGAAGCCCGCGACCTGGCCATGCGCTATCTCGAACGGGTGCGGATCCCCGAACAGGCCGAGAAGTACCCCCGGCAGCTATCCGGCGGGCAGCAGCAGCGCGTCGCCATCGCCCGCTCCTTGTGCATGGAGCCGCGCATCATGCTGTTCGACGAGCCGACGTCGGCCCTGGACCCGGAGATGATCAACGAGGTGCTGGAGGTCATGACGGAACTGGCGGGCAGCGGCATGACCATGATCTGCGTGACCCACGAGATGGGGTTCGCCCGGCGCGTGGCGGACAAGATGGTGTTCATGGACCATGGCGAGATCGTCGAGATGGCCGCGCCTCAGGTCTTCTTCACGCAGCCGGAGAGCCCGCGCTGTCAGGACTTTCTCCAAAAGATCCTGCACCACTAGGGCCTGGGTGATGAAAAAGGCCCTCCTATTCCTGGCACTGGCCGCTTTGTTGGGCGGTTGCTCGGACAAGTGGGGCTGGTACGTCGTCAACCCGGCGACCCTGTCGGGCGGCACCAATCTGAAGTTCCTGCTGTCCGGCCTCTATTACACGATCCTGCTGTCGGTGACGGCGATTTCCATTTCCGTCGTCACGGGACTTCTGGTGGCCTTGCCGGGACTCTCGACGAACCGCCTGCTGCGCAGCTTCAACCGATTCTATGTCGAGGTCGTGCGCGCCGTTCCCATCCTGGTGCTGATCCTCTGGGTCTACTACGGCCTGCCGCAGCTGACCGCTCTGTCGATCACCGTGTTTTGGGCCGGCGTCATTGCGCTGGCGCTTTCGGACAGCGCCTTCGAGGCGGAAATCTTCCGCGCCGGCATCCAGTCGATCGACAAGGGGCAGTACGAGGCAGCGCATTCGATCTCGCTCAGCTATGCCGACACCATGCGCTTCGTGATCCTGCCGCAGGCGATCCGACGCATCCTGCCGGCCTTGGGCAACCAGCTGGTCTACATGCTCAAGATGTCGTCCCTGGTGTCGGTGATCGGCATGGGTGAGCTGACCCGCAAGGCCAACGAGCTGGTGGTGACGGAATACCGTCCGCTGGAGATCTATACGGTGCTGGTCTTGGAATACCTGGTTCTCATCCTGATCGTCTCCGCTTCGGTCCGCTGGCTGGAACGGCGGATGCGGGCGGATGAGCGTCATTGAGAGGAAAGCTGGATGTCGGCGTGGATAAGGATGGTCGGAGACGACGAAGCGGACGCGGCGCTTCTCGAGGTCTTGCAGCTCGCCCGCTCGCCCCACGGCACGGTCGACAACGTGATGCGCGTGCACTCGCTGCGGCCGAATACCATGAAGGGCCATGTCTTGCTCTACCGGGCAGCGCTGCACGACGCGGCCAACACGCTCGAGCCCTGGCTACAGGAGACGATCAGCTCCTATGTCTCGATCCTCAACGACTGCGCCTACTCGCTGGCCAACCACTGGACCAACGCCCGCCACCTGATCGGCGACAGGGCGCGCGCCGACGAGATCGAGAAGGCTCTCCACGCCCGACGTCCGGTGCAGGCCTTCTCCGGCGCGGAGCTGGCACTGCTGCGCTACGCGGAGAAGCTCACCCTCAGGCCGGGAGAGATGGTAGAGGCGGATGTCGAGGCCTTGAGGGCGGGCGGCCTGGATGACGGCCAGATCCTCGAGGCGAACCAGATCGTCTGTTACTTCAACTACGTCAACCGCTGCCTCAACGGGCTCGGCGTGACCACCGAGGGCGACATCGTTGGTTACTATGCCGAGACGTGACGCGCTGCGGCGCTAGGGAGACCTCGACCATGGCTTACGCCCGGGCAAGAACGGTGAAGGCGGATGCGATCCCGGTGATCGACGTGACGCCGTTGCGCGACGGCTCCGACCCGCAGGCCGTCGCGCGGGCCCTGCATGCGGCCAGCCAAGGGCTCGGCTTCATCTACGTCACCGGTCACGGCATTCCGGAGGAGAGCGTCGAGTCGGCCCGGGCCGCGGCCCTGACGTTCTTCCGCGCAGCCCCGGCGGAGAAGGAAAAGGTCGGCGTCTCGGGACGACATCGCGGCTGGATCGCCCGCGGCGGCGCGAAGATGCAGGACGACGCCAAGGCGGATCTGAAAGAGAGTTTCATCTGGGGCTACCAGGATGCGGAGGGCGCCCTGTCCGACGATCATCCCCTGCGCGGCCCGAACCTCTGGCCGGCCTTCGTGCCGGAGCTCGAAGGCCACGCAATGCGGTTTTTCCGCCAGGCGCACGAGGTTGCGCAGCTCATGATGCGGGGCTTTGCCCTCGGCCTCGACCTGTCCGAAGACTTCTTCCTGCGCAGCGCTGACCGCCCCCTCAGTCGGGCGTCCTTCGTCTACTACCCCGCGCAGCCCGAAGCGATGGGCAGCCAGCAGTTCGGGGTCGGCCCACATACGGATTTCGGGGTGTTGACGGTGCTGTGCCAGGACTCCGTCGGCGGCCTGCAGGTGGAGACGGCCGCGGGCGAATGGATTCATGCGCCGCCGATCGCGGGGACGCTCGTCATCAATGTGGCCGACTTGCTGGCACGCTGGACCGACGGGGCCTACAAGTCGACACCGCACCGGGTCGTGAACAGTTCCGGGCAGGAGCGGCTGTCCCTGGTGTTGGCCTTCGACCCGAACCCCGAGACCTTGATCGATCCGCGCGAGATCTATGGCGCCGACTACGAAGCGCGGGAGCCGCCGACCACCTGCGGCGACTACCTGATATGGCGCTTCGACAAGGCCTTCGCCTACCGGAAATCCTGACGCCATGACGCAGAGCGAGACCATAGCACGCGAAGACAGCGTCGACCTGGCGATTGGCGCTGCCCTGCGCGACCTGCGGGAACGCCGCGGCCTTTCGGCCCGGCAGCTTGCGGCCCACGCGGCGGTCTCGGCGGCGATGGTCAGCCGGATCGAAAACGGTCAGGTTTCGCCCTCCATCTCGACCCTCAGCGCCTTGAGCAAAGCCCTCGACGTGCCGCTGGTGAGCCTGTTCCGGGAGACCGCTTCGGTCCACACCGACTGTACCTTCGTGAAGAAGGGTGAGGGCCTGAAATCGACCCGGATCGTCGAGGATCACGTCCACGAGTATGTCGATCTCGCCTTTCACACCCGGCGCGACCTGCAGTTCGAGGCGCGCATCGTGACGCTGACCCGCCAGGAGACGCGGCCGCCGGTCTACATCGGCCACGGCGTCGTCTTCGTCCACGCAATCCAAGGCGAAGCGATTTACGGCTACGGCCAGCAGGACTTCCGCCTGAAGCCCGGCGACAGTTTGAGCCTGGACGCCGAACTCAGCCATGGGTTCAAGAAGGTGATCACAGCCCGGTTCGTTTTCCTCACCGTGCAGGCGGAGCGGCGGCGATGACCGGCGGCGTGGCAGAAGCCCTCGGCGCGCGCAACCTGTTGATCAACTGCGCCGGGCTCGAAAAGGGCCAGCGGCTCTTGGTCGTGCACGAAGACCCGGATCTCGGCTGGTACGATCTGGACGCGCCTCTGGCCGTGGCGGCGGAGGCGGCGAAGCTGCAGGTCCCCACGACTCTGCTCGCCGTCGGCGGCCCCGGCAATTCGCCGGACCCGCGGGTCGAGGAGGCCATCGCCGGTCACGATGTCATCGTCTTTTTCGCGCGCATCGGGGATCAGGATCGCTTTGCCGAGCCGCCCGCCGGCAAGACCATTGTCATGAGCTACGCCCAGACCCGCGCGATGCTGGCTTCCGCCTTCGGGACGACGGACAACCGGGCCTTCGTCGCCCTGAAGGACGCCGTCAATTCCATTCTGCTCGCTGCGGGGGACATCGAGATCCGCTGTCCGCTCGGGACCGCCCTGTCCGGCAGGGTCTCGGAGGGCGCCAAGGCCTCTCCGCTGGATGTCTCCGTCCGGCGCTTCCCCGTCGGTGTGCCGCAACCGATCGAGGCCGCCGGCTTCTCCGGTCGGGTCGCGCTGGCGCGCTATCTGACGCCGACGGGATCGCGGGTCTACGATCCCGCCTATCTGGCGATCGACCGCCCGGTCTTCGCCGAGGTGGCCTCGGGCCGCATCGCGAGCTTCTCCGGTGACGCCGCCACTGTCGCGCGGGTCCGCGCCCATCACGAAAGGGTTGCGAAGCTGTTCCACATCGATGGCGATGTGGTTCACTCCTGGCACGCGGGCATCCACCCCGGCTGCGCCTATACGGCCAGGGCCACCGAGAATCCGGACCGCTGGTCGAACACGGCCTTTGCCAATCCGCGGTTCCTGCACTTCCACTGCTGCGGCGCCTATGCCCCGGGCGAGATCTGCTGGATGGTCCTCGACCCGACGGTGCTGGTCGATGGCCAAGCTCTATGGGAACGCGGCCGCTTGCGCGTGGCGGATTTTCCGGCGACCCGGAGCTGCCTGGGCGACTGGCCCGAACTGGAATTGCTGTTCGCCGATCCCTCCGATCAGATCGGATTGGCGGAGTAGCGTTTCACGAACTTCTTGCCCGGCCCCCGACGGTTCCGGGTCCACCCTCTCCCACGCCGTGCTTGATCTAGCGGTAAAAGAAGGCGCGTCCGGACTCGCGCAATTGCGCGACGGTCTGACCGTCGCAGCCCTTGAGCTTGGCCGCCTGGACCACGCCGTCCGCTCCGATCTCGAGCCGAAAGGCCAGCGTTCCCATGGGTGCGTAGTAGGTGGTGCCGGCGTCGTCCTGCCAAACCAGGTGGAAAACGACGTCTCCGCCTGGTCTTCCGGCTATCTCCGCCACAGGGCAGACGACCGCGTCGGGGCGGTTGTCGAAGATCTGCGCACCGACCGGCGATACCGGGGCGACAAGCAGGGCCAAAGCCATCACCGGCAGGAAAAATCGGACCACCATTGGGTCGCCTCCGAACTCCATGAAGTGAAACCGAAGCAGGGTCTTTGAACGATGCAGGCTAGGTATAGGACATCGGGGAAACGACCTCAACGGAAGGCAAAGGCGCGCGCACGTCATCTCTCGCGCTGTCGCAAGGCGCCTGCCTGCATGAGTGCCGCCCGGTCACGGTAAGGACACGATGGAGAGCCGCCACCCAGCGTCAATGCGAGTTCTCTGCACGGCCATTCCGCGCCGTCCCGGCGATGCTGCCGGTAACACCGCGCCACCACCGAGCGCCGAACTTCGAGAAATTCGATTTCCTGGCGTCTTCCTCGTAGGCGGAGCAGTGCCCGCATGTACTGGAATTCCGCGGGTATCAATTGCAATTTCAGCATCAATAGTTAATAAAAATGGTTAATTTTATTTTAGTTATATTTGAAAGGAAATTGATTTTGATGCATAGTATTTGAATTGCGAGGCTGGTTTCTGGCCGTTCGTTTCGAGCGTCCAGCCGAACATTTCCGTGACGGGAGCCTTCAGCCGACTTCGGGGGAGCCATTGCAATGACAGAGAACGGGGAAGGTGTGGCCGCCCACGCTTCGGATCTCGAGTCGGACGCTGCGCAAGAGATTGGCGGTCATGGGGAGCGGGGCAGAAGCACGACTGCCGGCGCGAAGGTCTCCGGGGTTCGGCCCCGCCCGGCCGCTTTCTTCGAGCGCAGCTCCGTTTTGGGCGCCTTCTTCCGCCGCGCGGGTGACCGGCTCCGCGGTTTACGCCCGACGACCCGCGCGCAAAAGCGCGTCGCGGCCGGGCTGGTCCTCGTCCTCGGCTGGGGTTCCTTTGCCGCGGCCGGCTATTTCGTGCAGGGCATGACGATTGCCGACAACGATCGGGAGATCTCCAGCCATAGGCAGGCCTATTTCGACCTGCAGCAGAAACTCAGGCAGACGGTCGAACGGAAGGCCGAACTCGAGGCTCGCGTCGCCGGGCTGGAGGTTTCGCTGGCCGGCGAGGTCGAAAGGCGCGAGGCACTACAGAAGCAGCGCGATGCCCTGGGACACCACAGCCTCCGCTTGGAGCGAAGCCTGACCGATCTGCGCGAGTCCAGGTTGGATGTCATCGATCGGCTCATCGATCGGGTCAAGCTCGGGAGCGAGGTCATCGAAAAGACGGTCGCGATGACGGGGCTGGACGCCGGCACGCTGAACACCGACCTCACCCAGCCGAACCTCCGGCAGGGCGGTCCCCTCGTCGATGCCGGCGACAAGATCGCGGGCTTCCAACCGGGAATCGATCTCGCGGCCAGGGCGACCGAGCTCGAGCTGCTTCTGGATCGCTGGGCCGCCATGGAACAACTGGTCCGCAGCCTGCCGATCACGACGCCGCTCGACCAGTACTGGATCAGCAGCGTCTACGGGGTGCGTCGGGATCCGATCACCGGCCGAAAGGCGCGGCACCTGGGCGTCGATTTTGCGGCCGAGATGCACTCGGGCGTTCTTGCGACGGCGCCGGGCGAGGTCGTGTTCGCAGGCTGGCAAAGCAAGTACGGCCACATGATCCAGATCGATCACGGGCACGGCATCCAGACGCTCTACGGCCACCTGAGCAAGATCATGGTCGAGACGGGGGACCGTGTCGTGCACCGCCAGGAGATCGGCCTGCTGGGCAACTCGGGACG
>JASJAL010000066.1 GCA_030067055.1 Kiloniellales bacterium
CTTGGCGAATCGGATTTACGAGAGCTTCGACAAGGCCCGCACAGACGTCGCCGGCTGGATGAAGCTGTCCGACGTCGGCTACTCGCTGAAGCGAAACCGGGTGCTCGGTCTCTAAAGAGGCCGGGCCCGCAAGACCTGAGCGGGGGACGGGGCCGGTGGCCCCGTCCCGACCTCCCGCCCCGAGTCCCAGGCCCGCTGCGCGATGGCTGACGCCCTCTCCACCGGAAAGCCCGACGAATACCTGCCGAGCGGGACAGTGCTCGGATTCCGCTATCTTGCCTGGGCTATCGTCACCACCCTCTTCGTCTTTTTGGCCAACGCCTACCTGAAGTTCTGGCTGGGTTGGCCGGGAGTCGTCGCGGCCACGAGTGGCGGCGGCACGCTCGCCTGGTTGCAGGTTCTCTTCTACGTCGGGGCGCTCGCCGGCCCGGCAGCCTTCGTCATCAGGACCAAGGGCCGCAGCCTGCGTCGGGACGCCGAAGCTCTGACGGCCATGGCCGCCTACATCACTCGGGCCGCCTTCTGGATGGTGTTCCTGGTCGGCATCGCAGACGCGGCGATCTCCTTCCTGCGGGTCGAGGGACTGCTGGAAGGCATCGTCGGCCAGCAGCTGACCCAGGACCTCGGCCGCAACCAGTTCCGCGGCCCCTTCGTCCACATGCCGCTGATCGCCCTGTCATTGGTCGTCGCCGCCTTCACCCGGACCCTGGGCTTTACCTGGCTCGCCCTTCTGGTCGTGCTGGCCGAGCTGCAGATCGTGGTCTCGCGCTTCGTCTTCTCCTACGAGCAAGCCTTCATGGGCGACCTGGTGCGGTTCTGGTACGGCGGCCTGTTCCTCTTCGCCAGCGCCCACACCCTGCTCGAGGACGGCCATGTCAGGGTCGACGTGCTCTACGCCGGCTTCACCGAGCGGACCAAGGGGCTGGTCAACGCAGCCGGTGCGCTGATCCTCGGAATTCCGCTTTGCTGGGTGGTGCTGGCCATCGGCTTCGGCCAGCGCTCGAGCATCATCGCCAGCCCGCTGCTCGCTTTCGAGGTGACCCAGGCCGGCTTCGGGATGTACGTGAAGTATCTCCTGGCCGGCTTCCTGGCGATCTTTGCCGCCTCGATGATGATCCAGTTCGCCTCCACCGTCCTGGAAGGCATCGCCGACTACCGCGGCGAACCCGGCAAACGCCGGGTGGCCTCCGAAATCGTGCACTGAGGCCGGAGGGACCGAGACGGCACCATGGAGCTGCTTTTCCTCGCCCTGTTGATCGTCCTCATGGTCTGGGCCCTGGGCTCCGGCTTTCCGGTCGCCTTCGCCCTGCCCGGCGCCGCGATTCTGTCGATCAGTGCTGCCGCCCTGGCCGGCTGGATCTTCGCCGGCGATACCGGCGCCTATTTCGCCCAGGGCGGCCCGGCCCAGTGGCTGACCGCCGGGGTCACCAACTTCCGCGGCATCTACTGGGAAGCCGAGCGCGACACCCTGATCGCGATCCCCCTCTTCGTGTTCATGGGGATCATGCTCCAGCGCTCGAAGATCGCCGAGGACCTGCTGGTCACCATGGCCCAGCTCTTCGGGCCGATGCCGGGCGGCCTGGGCATCTCCGTGGTCTTCGTCGGCGCGCTGCTGGCGGCAACCACCGGAATCGTCGGCGCCACGGTCGTCGCCATGGGCCTGATCTCCCTGCCGGCGATGATGCGCAACAAATACTCCAACCCGCTGGCGACCGGGACCATCGCGGCCTCCGGCACCCTGGGCCAGATCATCCCGCCATCGATCGTACTGATCATCCTCGCCGACCAGCTGGCAAGCGCGGTCGACCAGGCGAGCACCGCCCGCAAGGCGCTTTACAAGTCGGCGACCGGCGAACTCTCGATGCCCTCGGCCTTCGACATCGTCTCGACCAGCGCCGGCGACATGTTCATGGGCGCCTTCGTGCCGGGCTTCGTGCTGGTCCTGGTCTACATGGCCTTCATCCTGATCCTGGCCCTGCTCCGTCCCAAGCTGGCGCCGCCGGTGCCCTTCGAAGGCCGCTTCGACACCGCCTTCGCGCTCAGGGTCCTGCTGATCCTGGTGCCGCCCCTGACCCTGATCTTCGTCGTCCTTGGCTCGATCATCATGGGCATCGCGACGGTCAACCAGGCCGGGGCGATCGGCGCCGTCGGCGCCACCGTCATGGCGGGCTATCGCCTGGCCGAAGGCAGCCCCGGCGCCTACCGGCCGGCGATCCTGGCGGTCGCCTCGATCGTCGCCCTGGCCCTGATCACCAACATCGCGCCGATCAACGTCAAGAACATCCAGACCGGCGGCGACGTCGTCGCTCTGGTCCTGGCCGTCATCGCGTCCGCGGCCTTCCTGGCCTCCGTGATCTGGAGCTTCTGGCGAACCTTCAAGATCGAGGACACCTTGCGCGGGGTGATGCTGGAGACCGCCAAGACCACCTCTTTGGTCTTCATTATCCTGCTGGGCGCCGCGATGCTGACCGCCGCCTTCCGGGCCTTCGGCGGCGAGGAGCTGGTGCGCGAGTTCCTGACCGGCCTGCCGGGCGGCTTCTGGACCCAGTTCGTCATCGTGATGGCGGTGATCTTCCTGCTCGGCTTCTTCCTCGACTTCATCGAGATCGCCGTGGTGGTGGTGCCGATCGTCGCACCGATCCTTCTTTCCGATCCCTCGGCCAACGTCACCGCGGTCTGGCTCGGGGTCATGATCGGCCTGAACATCCAGACCTCCTTCCTGACCCCGCCCTTCGGATTCGCCCTATTCTACCTGCGCGGCGTCGCCCCGCCCTCGGTCCGAACGGTTCAGATCTACAAGGGCGTGATCGCCTTCATCGGCCTGCAGCTGCTGGCCCTGGCGATCGTCGGCGCCTTCCCGACCCTGGTGAACCACCTGCCGAACCGGATCTCACTGACCTCCGACACTGCGCCGCCGCCGATCAATCCCAAGCTCCAGTATTGCCTGGAAGAGTACATCTTCGAGGTCTACGACCAGCGCGGCGCCGAGATCCGGGCGACCATCGAGACCGCACGCGGGCTCGAGATCGGCTATCTGCCCGACAAGCAGCAGAAGGCCTTCAGCGCCGCCCTCGACAAGTCCGAGGCGACCTTCGGACTGCTGGAGGAGATCCGCAAGGCCGATGCCGAGGTCGAGGCCCGCAGCGACGCCTATCGCCCGCTGCACACCCAGGTCCGGGCGATCCAGGCCGACATGGCGCGCCACGACGCCGAGATCCGCGAGCTGAAGACCGAGATCAGCCGGCTCCGCAGCGACAACGCAGAAGAGCAGGCCCTGAAATCCGAGCTCGAAGCCGAGCTCGCGACCCTCGAGGCGGAGCGCGAGGCGCTGGCCGCCTCAATCCCGGAGGCCTGGGATGAGGCGCATAAGACCTTTGCCGGCTTCCTCAAGACCGCGGAACGGGCCCGCGCCAGCTACCGGCGCAACGTCGACGACGCCTACAAGGCGGTCCGCGAGCTGACCGCCATCGTCGCCGACGCCGAGGCCCTGGCGGCGCTGGAAAGCGACCTCCGAGGCCTGGGCAACGTGGTCGCGAGCAGCCCGCCCGCCGAGGCCGGCGATCGGGTCGCCGAGATCGCCAAGCTGGTCGGCGGGGTCGAAGGGGCCCGCGACATCCGCTCGCCGCTCAACAAGGCCCGTCGCGCCCTCAAGGCCAAGACCCCGGACATTCAGGCGGCGACCAAGGAGATCGACGCCGCGATCGCGGCATATGCCGAGGACCTGGCCTGGCGGCAGCGGGCAGCGGCGGAGCTGCTTCCAGGGCTGCAGGCCTACGAGGCTGGGATCCGCGACACCATCGGCCTGCGCCAGCAGCGCCGCCTGCCCGAGGAGCAGGCTATCGCGGTCGCCAGCTGCAATGCCCATCACCGGGACATCTCGCTGCACTTCTAGGCTTGGCCCGGGCCGCCGGGCCTCCGCCCCGGATGTCACCGAAATGTCCCGGGATTGCCCGGTTTCCGCCCGTCCCGGGCAACCGGATCTTTACCATTTCTAAAGTACAAAGGGGGCTCGGCGGCGCTTCGCTCGAACGCGCCATATGACGCGATGACTTCCAGGTAGGGAGCGGTTCGGATCAGGCGATGCGGTGGCTTGCGGCACTTCTCTGCACCCTGCCCCTTGTGGCCTGGACCCCATCGGCGAAAGCCGATTCCCTTCATGATGCCGCCCAGGACGGAGACCTAGCCCGGGTCGAAGCCCTTCTGGCCCAGGGCAACTCGCCCGACGCGACCGGCGGCGACGGCAACACCGCACTCTACATAGCCGCCTACCGCGGCAATGCGGAGGTCGTCGAGGCCCTGCTCGCCGGGGGCGCCGACCCGACCCGCGCCGGCCGCAAGGAGGTCTCACCGCTGCACGCGGCGATCGGCCGCGGCCACGTCGAGATCGCCGATCGGCTGATCGAGGCCGGGGCCAAAGTCGACCGCCGGACCGCCAAGGGCGAAACGCCCTTGCACCGGGCGGCCAAGACCGGCACCGGCGTGACCGAGCTGCTGGTCAACTGGGGCGCCAAGCTGGAGCTGCGCGACCGGCGGCAGCGCAGCGCGTTGCACATCGCGGCCGCCGGCGGCGTGCTGGGCAGCGTCTTCGTGCTGGTCAAGTCCGGCAGCGACGTCAATGCCCGCGATGCCGAGGCACGAACGCCGCTGCACCTAGCCGCCGCGCGCGGCCACGCGACCTCGGCCGAGGTCCTGGTGCTGCACGGGGCCGAGGTCAACGCCCGGGATTCCTCGGGCCGCAGCCCGCTCTCCATGGCCCTCGCCAAGGGCCATAAGGACGTGGCCGCCGCCCTGCGACGGCGCGGCGCTCGGGAATAAGTGCAGAGATCGGAAGGGCCGATGACAGAGGGCCCGTTTGAAACGGAAGGATCGAAACGACCATGAAGATCATCGGCGCCTGCCTTACCCTCTGCCTGTTGCTCGCCGTCGGCGGGATGGTCGCGACCCGGGACTTCCACCCCGCCGCCGCCAGCGCAACCGGGGCACCGGCCCTGCACCGTGCCGCCCTTGCCGGCGACCTCGCACGGGTCGAGTCGCTGCTGGCGCAAGGTACGCCGGTTGACGTCCGCGACGGATCGGGCAACACCGCCCTGCACCCGGCCGCCAGCATGGGCCACGTCGAGATCGCCCGGCGCCTGATCCAGGCCGGCGCAGCGGTCGACGGCAACAACGCCCTCGCCTTCACCCCACTGCATCAGGCCGCCGCTTTCGGACAGCTGGAAGTCGCCGAACTGCTGATCGAGAAGGGCGCCGACGTCAACGCGCGCCAGCAGCAGGGCGCTTCGCCCCTGCACCTGGCGGCGATGGGCGGCCAGGGCAGCCTGGTCGAGCTGTTGCTCTCGGCCGCGGCCGAGGTCGACGCGCGCAACGACAAGGACGCGACGCCGCTCGATCTCGCGGTCCTGATGGGCGAAGCGGCGGTGGTGGGCCAGCTGCTCGACCGCGGCGCGGCCCTGACCGGCGGCGCCGGCAGCGGACAGTCCTCGCTGGCCCTGGCCCGCGAGCTAGGCCATCACGAGGTGGTCGCCGTCCTGGCGCAGTACAGCGTGGCGGACTGATCCCCTTTCGGGGCAATCCAGCCCTATTCGGCGTCCCGCCGGCTCCTGGCCAAGAGCTTCCAGGCCAGCGGCAGGGCCGCCGCGGCGAGTGCCAGCTTCAGGGCGTCACCCAGTAGGAAGGGCGTGAGGCCGGCGCTCAGCGCCACCGTGAAGGCGGCATCCATGGCCAGGGCCTTGGCCGAAGCCAGGAAGACCGTCAGCCAGGCCAGGCCCGGCAGATAGATCACGATATTGCCCAGCAGCATCGCCAGCGCCGTGGTCAGCGGGCCGCGGTCCCAGCCGCGCTCGGCCAGGTAGCCGATCAGCCCGGCCGCCAGCACGAAGCCGACGAGGTAACCGCCTGTCGGCCCCATCAGGACCGCCGGGCCGGCGGCGAAGCCGGCGAAGACCGGCAGGCCGGCGGCACCTTGGGCGAGGTAAAGGGCCAGGGTCGCCGCCCCCAGGCGCGCGCCGTAGGCCATGCCGATGACCAGGACGGCGAAGGTCTGGCCGGTGATCGGCACCGGCCAGAGCGGCACCTCGATCTGCGCCGAGGCCGCGACCAGGAGGCTGCCGAGCACCGCCAGCAGGGCCGGGCGCAGCAGGCGCTGCGCGTCCCGGCGCGGCCAGAGAACCGAGGCCAGGGTCGGCTGCGCGCCCTGGAGTCCGGCGGGATGGGTGAGGCTCATGGTCTGCTCCCTGCTGCTGGTGATGCGACCGCAGCGGCACTGCGCCGGGCCGCGCTGTCTTTGATCGCAGATATATCGCGGCGTCCCGGCCGCGTCACTGGAATTTGTTGGACCGCGGGAAGCCGCGCGGGGCCAGGCGGCCGGCCTGAGCGCGCTTGCCGACCCAGGCCAGGAGGTCGGTCTCGGTGCGGGTCCGCCCGGCACCCTGCCGCCAGGTCAGGCCCTCGTCCAGGGTGAAGGTCTTGGCATCGGAGAGGCCGCCGTCCTTGTAGCGCTGCAGGATGACGCCGCGGCCGCGGGTCATCTCCGGCAGTTCCTCCAGCGGGAAGATGATCAGCTTGCGGTTCTCGCCGACCACCGCGACGCTGTCGCCCTCGACCACGCTGCAGCACGCCGCCTCGACCCCGGAGCCAAGGTTCAGGGCCTGCTTGCCGTTCTTGGTCTGGGCCAGGACCTCGTCGGCCGGGACCACGAAGCCGCGCCCGTCGGCGGAGGCGACCAGCAGCTTCTGCCCCGGCGTGTGCACCAGCACGGCGACGATGTCCTCGTCCTTCGGCAGGTCGACGATCAAACGGATCGGGTCGCCGAAGCCCCGGCCGCCCGGCAGCTTGTCGACGCCGACCGTGTAGAAGCGGCCGTTGGTCGCGAAGATCAGCAGCTTGTCGGTGGTGAAGGCCTTGAGCTGGAAGCGGCCGCGGTCGCCTTCCTTGTACTTGGGTGCGCTCTGCTTTGCGCCGCCGTCGCCGTTCTCGCCCTCTTCCAGGTGGCCCTTCATGGCCCGGATCCAGCCCTTGTCGGAGCAGAGCACGGTCACCGCCTCGCGCTCGATCACCGCCTCCAGCGGCACGATGACCTCGGCCGGCGGCTCGCCGATCACGCAGCGGCGCCGGCCGAGCTCGGTCTTGGCGCCGAAGGTGTCGCGGATGTACTGGACCTGCTTGCCGACCACCTTCCAGCGCCGGCCCTCGTCCTTCATCAGCGCCTTGAGTTCCTTCTGCTCGGCGCTGAGCTCCTGGTGCTCCTTGCGGATCCCCTCCTCTTCCAGCTTCCTGAGGGCGCGCAGGCGCATGTTGAGGACCGCGTTGGCCTGGACCTCGGTCAGGTCGAAGGTCGCCATCAGGACTTCCTTGGGCTCGTCCTCCTCGCGGACGATGCGGATCACCTCGTCGATGTTGAGGTAGACGACCAGGTAGCCGTCCAGGATCTCCAGCCGCGCGGCGATCTTCTCCAGGCGGAAGCGGGTGCGCCGCTCCAGCACCTCCAGGCGGTGGTCCAGGAAGGCCTGCAGCACCTCGCGCAGGTCCATGACCCGCGGCGTGTTGGCCTTGTCCAGGACGTTCATGTTGAGGCCGATGCGGACCTCGAGGTCGGTCTGGCGGAACAGCGATTCCATCAGGACCTCGGGCTCGACGTTGCGGCTCTTGGGGGTCAGGACCAGGCGCACGTCTGCGGTCGACTCGTCGTGCACGTCGCCCAGCAGGATCAGCTTCCGCGCGTCCATCAGCTCGGCGATCTTCTCGACCAGGCGCGACTTCTGAACCTGGTAGGGCATCTCGGTGACCACGATCTGGTAGCCGCCGCCCTTGATCTTCTCGACCTCCCAGCGGGCCCGCAGGCGGAAGGCGCCGCGGCCGGTCTTGTAGGCCTCGACGATGGTCGCGCGCTCGTCGACCAGCTCGCCGCCGGTCGGGAAGTCCGGCCCGGGGATCAGCTCGACCAGCTTGTCGATCCGCGCCTTGGGATGCTTGATCAGGTGCAGCAGGGCATCGCAGACCTCGCCGACGTTGTGCGGCGGGATCGAGGTCGCCATGCCGACCGCGATGCCCTGGGCGCCGTTGGCCAGCAGGTTGGGGAAGGCCGCCGGCAGCACCACCGGCTCCTCGGACTCGCCGTCGTAGGTCTGGCGGAAGTCGACCGTGTCCTCGTCGATGCCCTCGAGCAGGGCCATGGCGACCGAGGTCATGCGCGCCTCGGTGTAGCGCATGGCCGCGGCGCTGTCGCCGTCGATGTTGCCGAAGTTGCCCTGGCCGTCGACCAGGGGATAGCGCTGGGCGAAGTCCTGGGCCAGGCGGACCAGGGCGTCGTAGATCGACTGGTCGCCGTGGGGGTGGTACTGGCCCATGGTGTCGCCGACCACCCGCGCCGCCTTCTTGTAGCCCTGGTCCGGGTTCAGGCGCAGCTCGCGCATGGCGTAGAGGATGCGCCGGTGGACCGGCTTCAGGCCGTCGCGCACGTCCGGCAGCGAGCGCGACACGATGGTCGAGAGCGCGTAGGAGAGGTAGCGGTCGGAGAGCGCCTCGACGAGGCGCACGTCGCGGACCTCACCGGCGGGCTGGGCGGCAGAATCGCGGCTCATGGAACTCCTTCAAGCGCGCAAGATATAGGGAGACCGACCCGGAGTCGTCCAGTGCGAATTCCGTGGCCTGCAGGGGGCGGAGGCCGGATCTCCGCCTGAGAAGATGAACGGCAGATGAAAGCCGCGATAACGGCCGATGAAGCGGCTTGCCCGGCGCCGGGCTGGCGTCCTATCTCTCCGGCAGCGGCGCGAAGCGCGGGCGTTTTCTCGACCGCGGGAATAGGGCCGCCGCCGCGCCGTTGTCCGGGGGAGCAAGCGAGACGCTTTCCGGTAAAGAGGAGACGAGGTCATGGCTTCCCTTTCGCCCGCCGCCAGGTATCGGCTGATCGCCGCCATCGTCCTGAGCTGCGCGATCCTCCTGGCCGCCTGCGCCGCGCCGCCGCGGGTGCCCGGGATCTACCAGCCGGAGAACGAGGTCTCCGAGCGCCTGGGCCAGAGCCCCCTGCCCGCCTACCGCCAGGGCGACGTCTTCCGCTTCTCCGGCGGCCGGGTCGAGCGGGTCGCCGCGGTCAAGGGCGAGGACGTCTACTGGCGGCGCGAGAGCGGCCGCGAGCTGGTCCGCCACCGCAGCTTCCTGCTGCCGACCCTGGCCTGGGAGACCGAGACCCGCCGCGGCGCCCAGCGCCTGCTGGACGAGCCCGGCGAGCTCTGGCCCCTGGCCATCGGCAAGCTCGGGACCTTCCGGGTCGAGCGCAGCCTGACCGACAAGGAAAGCGGCACGGCTAAGCGCAGCTACCGCAAGTTCGACTGCTCCGTCGAGACCGCCGAGACCGTCACCGTGCCGGCCGGCAGTTTCGACGCCTACCGGATCTCCTGCCGCCGCTACAACACCAGCGGCTCGCGCCTCTACGCCACCCAGACCTGGCACTACGCCCCCGCCGTCGGCCACTACGTCCGCCGCGAGACCGAGAACCACAGGAGCGGCAAGCGCCGGGTCATCGAGCTCGCGAGCTATGAGAAGGCGGGGTCATAAGGAGCGGTTTTTGCGACTGGAGACCTGAGGAGGCGGGGCAGCCTGGGGCGCCGCCTTAGGCGTTTACCAAACCTGCCAGACGATTGCTATTTCGCTGAGCGGAAATCCCCAACGCTCACAATACGCAAGGCTGCGTCCGGTTCAATTTTTCCACGAATTCTCGATGACTTCATGACGACGAAAAATCGGCTTCGTGAGCTTGGATGGCATCCATCAAGGTTGCGTGGTCTTCAAAAGGTTCTTCCGCAAAGGCATTGACGAGGAAATCGTAGAAGTATGCATCGCGCGCATCCAGCTCTTCTTGCGTAATCGGACCGTCGAAAGTGTCGGCGTTACGTAAGTGAAATCTTCCTGTCTCTAGGTTCTCAAAGCAGCGATATCGCACCAGACCACCACGTCCGGCGCGACGCCATATATTTATCTCTTTGAACAGTGTCATATTGTCGAAGCCCACTTTCCAGCATTCGATTGTGGGAACAGTGTACTTAACTCAATCATTGAACAGGAGCGCGCTGCCGACCTGAAACGGCTACGAGGTTCGCTTCGTGCTCGAGCGCTGCTCCCATCAATTCCGGGCCAGCTGCCGGCCCAGGAAGAGGTAGCGGCGCCCGGCCTCGGAGCGCTCGACCGCGTCGGTGAAGCCGTTGCGCCGGTAGAAGCCGACGTTGCGCAGGCCGGGCGCGGTCACCAGGTGGACGCCGGGCAGCCCGGCGTCGCGGCAGAGCGCGACGAAGGCCTGGACCAGGCGGCTGCCGACGCCCCGGCTGCGATGCGCCGGGCGGCAGTTGACGTGGAAGTGGGCGGGGTAGTCTTCGTAGAGGTCGGCGAAGAGCCGGTAGTAGGGGTGCAGGTCCCGGAAGACCGTCGCAGCGGCGCTGTCGAGGCAGCCGTTCAGCACCCCCAGCACCCGGCCGTCCTCGGCTTCGTCCAGGGCGAGGAGAACCTGGTCCGGATAGGCCTCGAGGTAGGGCGTCAGCCAGCGGTCCAGGAAGGCCGCCCGCCCGGGTTCGTCCGCGACCCGGCGCGGGTTGGCCGAGGCCAGGAGGATCTCGTCGATCTGCCGGCGCAGGGGCGCGGGCGCTTCGAGGTCGCCGTAGGCGCGGATCCGCAGCGGCGGCGGCTCAGAAGCGGTCGACACGGTAGGGCGCCAGGTCGATGCCCGGGTCGCGGCCGGCCACCAGGTCGGCGATCAGCTTACCGCTGCGCGCGCTCAGCATCAGGCCGCAGTGGCCGTGGCCGAAGGCGAAGTAGGCCTGGCGATGGCGCCGGCCGCGCGAGATCACCGGCAGGGAATCCGGCATCGACGGCCGGTAGCCCATCCAGGGCTGCGCGTCGCTGGTGTCGAGGCCGGGAAAGAAGCGCTTGGCGTGGGTCAGCAGGACCTCGGCGCGTTTCCAGTTGGGCTCCGCTTTCAGGCCGCCGAGCTCGACCGTCCCGGCCAGGCGCAGGCCGTGCTCCAGCGGGGTCGAAACGAAGCCATAGGTCGTCGAGTAGACCGGGATCCGCGGCGCGACGCCGGGGTTCGGTAGCTGCATGTGATAGCCGCGCTCGGTGTCGAGCGGCGGGTTCTCGCCGAGCTGCCGAGCCAGGTCGCGCGACCAGGCGCCGGCTGCCAGGACCACGGCATCGCAGGGCAGCGGCCCGGCCTCGGTGACCACCGCGCTCGGCCCCGCGTCCTTGCCGCCGGCGAAGTCGAAGCCGCGGACCTCCTGGCGCAGCAGGGTGCCGCCTTCGCGGGTGAAGGCGGCGGCGAGTTCCTGGACCAGGCGGAAGTTGTTCACCGTGTGCCCGACGTTGGGATAGTAGACGCCGCGGTGGAAGTTGGGGGCCAGGGCCGGCTCGAGCTGGCGCAGCTCCTCAGGCGGCAGGACATCGAGGGCGACGCCGCGGCGGCGCTGCAGCTCGATATAGGGCTGGGCCGCGGCGAAGTGCGCCTCGGTCTCGTAGACTCCGACCCAGCCGCCGCGCTTCAGCATGGCCTCGGCGCCGGCCAGCTCGAGCAGCGGCTTGAAGGCGTCGAAGGAGCCGTCCATCAGCTGCTTGAGGGCGATCGAGATCCGCTCGACCTCGGCCGGCCGGCTGGCGGCGACGAAGCGCAGCAGCCAGGGCGCCAGCTGCGGCAGGTAGGACCAGCGGATCGCCAGGGGGCCCAGCGGGTCCATCAGCATGCCCGGGACCTTGCGCAGGATCCCCGGCATGGCGACCGGGACCACCGATTCCTCACCGATCACCGCACCGTTGCCGAAGGAGGTTCCCTCGCCCGGGCCCTGGCGGTCGACCAGGGTGACCGCGTGGCCGTCGCGCTGCAGGTAGAGCGCGACGCAGACCCCGACGACGCCGGCGCCGATCACCACGATCCGCTGGCTCGATTCAGCCGGCCCGTTCCCCGTAGAGCCGGTCATCGCGGCGCCTGCGCGCCCACGGCGGCGGCCAGGCGGTCGCGCGCCGCCGGCAGCGGCCGGTCCTGGGGATGGAAGATGTGCCGCTCCAGGAAGCGGCCGGTCAGGGCCAAGCCCTGGGCGACCTCAATCTTGCCGCCGCTGCCCTTGCCGACCAGGAAGCCGGGCAGCGCCAGAAGCCGGTCGCGGTAGGGCTCGCCGGCGGCCAGGGAGACCGCCCGCCCGGTCCGCGGCGAGACGTAGGCCAGCTCGTCGTTGCCGCCGCCGGCACAGGCGCTGAGGTCGAGGCCGAAGCCCAGTTCCTTCAGCAGGGCCAATTCCCAGACCACGTAGGTCTCGCCCCAGTGGTCGCCCTCTAGGGCGGCGATCAGGGCGAGCAGGCCGTCGTGGCAGGCCGGGTGGGGCTCGCGCTCCGGCAGGGCCTGCTCGCAGACCGCGAGCGCGGCGCGCAGCGCGCCGAGCCGCGCCGGATCGTCCAGGAAGCGGGCCGCCACCGCCTCCTCCAGCTCGCAGGTGAAGCTGCCCAGGTGCTCGGACAGGCGGGCCCGCCAGGTCGCCCGGACCCGGTTGCCGGGCTGCAGCACGCCGCCCAGGCGCCGCCCCTGGCCGCCGCGCACCAGGCCGGCATGGCGACCCTGATGCCGGGTCAACAGCTGCAGCACCGCACCGGCCTCGCCGTGCGGGCGCAGGCCCAGGACCACCGCCTCGTCGCTCCACTCGATCATGGTGCGCAGGTTAACCGGTTTTTCCGGCGCGTGGAATCTGCACGGCCCTCGAACGTCGCGCGGCGGCGCCAGCCCCGACTGTCCAAAGCCTCCGCGCTCTATCGAGGCCAGGACATGCCGCCCGTCAAGCAGCCGCCGAGAGATCAACCGGGGGTTACCTGGGCGGCGGTCTGTGCTATGCACTCTTGCCGTTATCAACCATGCCGTTTCTGCCCTGGGGGCCTAACCGGGGCGTATTCCATGTGATCTAAGACACGGCGGGATGCCTTCTCATGAGGGCAGTATGAATGTGCAGTCCCGCGCCGGGTGTCGAGGCGCGACCACCTCGGGTTTCGAGGCAGCCGAGGGATCGGGGCTGTCTATCCCGAAATTGCTGGGAAAGTTGGCCGGCGCGGCCGTTGAGCAATCGAGCAGGGCGCCGCCGAGAGGAGAAGTCGTTTGGAGCGTATCTCCGCCAAGGAGACGACGACGGCAAAAGCCCCTGAAACCGAGGGGCCCGGCATGACCTCGCCTGGACAGCGGCCGTCGCTGCTTCTGCTGGTTTTCCTGGCCGCGGTCGGCCCCTTTGCCATGAACGTCGTAGTGCCGGCCATGCCGGCCCTGGCGGGGGTCTTCGATACGACTTACGGGGTCATGCAGCTGGTCCTGACCGCCTACCTGGCGGCCACTGCCGCGGTTCAGCTCTTGCTGGGGCCGCTGTCCGACCGCTTCGGCCGCCGGCCGGTGATCCTCTACGGCCTGGGAATCTACTTAGTCGGCAGCGTGATCTGCGCCTGGGCTAGCACGGTCGAGTTCCTGATCGTCGGCAGAGTCATCCAGGCGGCCGGCGCCAGCGCCGGGTTGGTGATCGGTCGCGCGATCATCCGAGACGTCTTCGGCCGCGAGCAGGCGGCCAGCAACATCGGCTACGTCACCATGGCCATGGTGGTCGCCCCGATGCTGGCGCCGGCCGCCGGCGGCTACCTCTTCGACCACGCTGGCTGGCAATCCATGTTCTGGCTTTCGTTGCTGCTGGGCCTCGGGATCCTGGCGGTCAGCCTGCGACACCTGCACGAGACGAGGCAGCCGAACCTCGACGGCGAGGTCAGCCTCAGCTGGAGGGCGGTCATGGGCCTGCTCCGCGACCGCTCCTTCGGCGGCTACGTGATCGTTCTGGCCTGCGCCTCCGGGATCTTCTTCACCTTCCTGGCCGGTGCGGCCTACGTGGTCACCGAGATCAGGGGCCGGCCGGCCAGCGAGTACGGCCTCTATTTCATCCTGTCCGCGGTCGGCTACATCCTCGGCAACTTCCTGTCCGGCCGCTACGCCGTCCGGGTCGGGCTGCAGCGGATGATCAGCGTCGGCTGCGGCGTCGCGGTCCTTGGCCTGGTCTTGCTCTGGGCCCTCAGCGGCATATCCCACACTGCGGCGCTCTTCGGCCCGATGTTTGTACTGGCGCTGTCCAACGGCCTGACCCTGCCCAGTGCCATGGCCAGCGCGGTCTCGGCCCGGCCGCGCCTCGCCGGCACCGCGGCCGGCATTGCCGGCTCGGCGCAGATCGGGCTCGGCGCCGTGCTCGCCTTCCTGGTCGGTGTCCTCCAGGAGGGCAGCGACAGCGCCTTGCCGATGATGATCATCATGACCCTGGCCGGTCTGGCGTCCTTCGCCGGCTTCGCGATCACCCGGCGCAGCTGAGCATTCTCCCCGGGGGTGGCGCCCTCGTCGCTAAATCCGGCTGGCCCGGCAGCTGCGCATGCCGGAGCTGCAATGACGCAGCGCAACAAGGCCTGGACCCGGCGCCAGGGCCGGCCGGCTCAACGATCTGTTAACCATTTCAAGCCTTAGTGTGCCGCGGTGATCGTTTCCCCGATTTGCCTTGCTGCGCCGCACCGGCATAGCATTGCACTGCAAAAGCGATTCGGGAAACGAATCCGCCGCGCGGGCTACCGGGGCAAAACCCCTGGACCTCGCGCTCGAACAACGGGCCAGAGACACGGCCACCGACCGGGGATAGACGCGCTGCCATGAACTACCACACTTATGAGCTCGCCCACGCCCTGATGACGCCGTTGCGCTGGGGCGCCAAGAACCTGAAGTACCACCTCGACTCGCCCCTCAACCCCTTCGCGGTCATGCCCCTGGCCCGCCACATGGCGGCCGGCTGCGAGGTCTTCGAGAACGTGACCCGGCGCTACGGCAAGCCGGAGTTCGGCCTGACCGAGACCAAGATCCACAGCCTGCCGGTCCCCCTGGCCGAGGAGGTGGTGCTGGAGACGCCGTTCTGCCGTCTGCTGCATTTCGCCCGCGACGAGTCCCTGGTCGGCCGCCGCCACGATCCCAAGGTCCTGATCGTCGCGCCGCTGTCCGGCCACTACGCGACCCTGCTGCGCGACACGGTCCGTGCCATGGTGCCGGAGCACGAGGTCTACATCACCGACTGGATCGATGCCCGCGACGTGTCTCTGCGCGAGGGGCCCTTCGACCTGGACGACTACATCGACACCCTGATCGGCTTCATCCGCTTCATCGGCACCAACACCCACGTCATGGCGGTCTGCCAGCCCTCGGTCCCGGCCCTGGCGGCGACCGCCCTGATGGCCGCCGAGGACGATCCCTGCCAGCCGACCTCCCTGACCCTGATGGGCGGGCCGATCGACACCCGGCGCAACCCGACGGTGGTCAACCGCCTGGCCGCCGAGAAGCCGATCGCCTGGTTCGAGCGCGCGGTGATCTCCCACGTGCCCTTCCCCAACGCCGGCTACGGCCGCGCGGTCTATCCCGGCTTCATGCAGCTGACCGGTTTCATGACCATGAACCTGGAGCGCCATATCGACGCCCACGAGCGGCTCTTCGAAAACCTGGTTCGCGGCGACTGCGATTCGGTCAAGCAACACCAGGACTTCTACGAGGAGTACCTCTCGGTCATGGACCTGCCGGCCGAGTTCTACCTGCAGACCCTGGAGACCGTGTTCCAGACCCACGCCCTGCCCGAGGGCAGCCTCACGCATCGCGGCAAGCCGGTCGACTGCAGCGCCATCGCCCGGACCGCCTTGATGACGGTCGAGGGCGAGAAGGACGACATCTGCGGCCTGGGCCAGACCGAGGCCGCCCACGATCTCTGCTCCAACGTGCCCCGGGACGAGAAGTACCACTACGTCCAGCCCGGGGTCGGCCACTACGGCGTCTTCAACGGCTCGCGCTGGCGCAGCGAGATCCAGCCGCGGATCCGCGAGTTCATCCGCACCGTCCAGTTCAAGCGCAGGATCGGCACGCCGGAGGCCCGCTTCGGCCTGCCCTACCGCAGTCTCCAGCAAACCCGCGAGCCCGAGCTGGACTGGCGCAACAACTCGCTGAACTGAGGGAGCGAGAGGGCGCGAGCCCGCCCTCTCACACGTCCTCGTCCAGGCGGTCCATCGCCTTGACGTAGCGGCCGATGGCGCCGGCCGTGCGGGTGCCGATCTGGCGGTAGACCAGCAGCGCCATGACCACGGCGGTGGCGGCCATGCAGGGGATCGGACCGAGGAACAGGAACAGCGCGGCGACCGCGAAGTAGTAGCCGCGGATCCCGGAGTTGAAGCTCTTGACCGCCTCGGTCAGCACGGTCCCGGTGGCCTCGACCATGTCATGGCGCGCGCCGCTCTCCGGCACCTCCTGGATCTCGGCCTCCGGCAGACCGCCGGCCAGGGCCACGGTGTAGATCAGCTTGCGCAGCGCGTAGGTGAAGGAAAAGAAGCTGACCAGCAGCAGGCAGAGGACCACCGCCAGCTTGAGCGCGAAGAGCTCGCGCGACATGGGATAGATGAAGGGCAGCTCGGTCACCAGCCCGTGGACGCTGGTCACGCTGGCCACCGTGCCGACCAGGGCGGCCAGCACGATCAGGGTCGCCGAGCCGAAGAAGGCGACGGAGTTGATGATGTGCCCGAGCATGACCGCATCGAAGGTCTTGTTCTCGCGCCCGAGCGAGGTCGCGATCCAGCGTGTGCGCACCACCCCGAGCTGAACGTTCAGGCTCCCCCGCGCGAAGGCCGCCAGCAGGGGCGTATAGCCGGCCCAGGCCGCCGCCAGCAGGGCGACGGCGACGATGTGCAGGAAATCGAGGTCGGCGGGAAACATCGTAGGCTGGTTTGTGCGGACAAGGCTTGTGCGGAGCTTATGACCGAAGCCGCCGGAAAAGGCCAGCGTAGCGGTCGACCATCTCTGCTATAGAAGCCAGGCACCAAATCCGCGAAATCGAAAGCCCGCCTACGTGACCACCACCTCCGAGCCCGCAGGACAGAAGATCCCGCCCCTCACCGTCCTTACGGCGCTGGGCCCCTTCGCGCTGGGGTACTTCTTTTCCTACCTCTTCCGGGCGGTGAATGCGGTGGTGGCGCCGGATCTGGTGGCCGATGTCGGGCTGTCGGCGGCGGAGCTGGGGCTGGTGACCTCGGCCTATCTTTTCGCCTTCGCCGCCTTTCAGCTGCCGCTGGGGCTGCTGCTCGACCGCTACGGGCCGCGGCGGGTTCAGGCGCTGCTGGTCTGCTGTGCCGCGGCCGGGGCCTTGCTCTTCGGGCTGGGGCAAGATGTCGCGACCCTGACCGCGGCGCGGGCGCTGATCGGGCTCGGCTTCGCCGGCGGGCTGATGAGCGGCTTCAAGGCGGTGGTGCTCTGGGTGCCGGAGCCGCGCCGGCCGCTGGCCAACGCCTGCGTCATGTCCTTCGGCGCGCTCGGCCTGCTGGTCGCCACCCTGCCCATGGAATGGGCGGTCCAGGCCTGGGGCTGGCGCGACGCCTTCATCGGCCTGGCCGGGCTCTGCGTGGCGGTGGCGCTGATCATCTTCCTGGTGGTGCCGGAGCGCCGCGGCACGGCCGAGCCCGAGCCCTTGGGCCGGCAGCTCGCCGGCCTGGGCGGGATCTTCCGGGCCCGGGCCTTCTGGGTCCTGGCGCCGCTGCTAATGAGCACCGCCGGCTCGCACATTGCGATCCAGACCCTCTGGGCCGGCCCCTGGCTCAGGGACGTCGCCGGCCTCGACCGGGACGGCGTGGCCAGCACCCTCTTCGCCATGGCCGCCGGCTTCCTCGTCGGTGTGCTGGGCAGCGGCGCCGTGGCCGACGTCTTCGTCCGCCGCGGGGTTTCGGTGCTGACCGTGATGCTTGGCTTCCTGGCGGTCTTCTTCGCGGTGCAGCTCGGCATCCTCTTGGAATGGACCGGAATCGGCATCGCGCTCTGGGTGGTCTTCGGCATGACCGGGCAGGTCGCGATCCTGGCCTATCCCTGGCTGTCCTCGCACTTCGGCGCGGCGCTCTCGGGCCGGGCCAACACGGCGATGAACCTGCTGATCTTCGGCACCGCCTTCGCCGTGCAGTACGCCCTGGGCGGGATCATCGACCTCTTCCCGGCCGACCCCGGTGGCGGCTACGCGCCGGAAGCCTACCGTCTCGGCTTCGCAATCCTGCTCGGCCTGCAGCTCCTGGCGCTCGCCTGGTTCTTCGCCGGGCGGCGGGCGCTGAAGGCGCGGGCGGCAGAAGGCTGAAGCGGGCTACAGCACCTTGCAGAGCCGGTGGCGGCGGTTGCTGGTGAAGGGGCGGACCTCGCCCGGCCAGCGGCCGGCCTC
>JASJAL010000391.1 GCA_030067055.1 Kiloniellales bacterium
TTGGTCGAGGTTCTGCAGTGAAGAAGACGGACTGGAGATGGAGATAGCCATGGCGGCTCGGCAAAGCGCGGCCGCGACCTCGCGACGCCAGGTCGGCGGCCCGGCGGCCGGTAACGGGTTCCTGCAGCGCCGCGTGATGGAGCTGCTGGGCCTGATGTTCGCGGCCGCCGCCCTGGGCCTGATCCTGGCCCTGTCCAGCTACGATCCCAACGATCCTTCCCTCAACCGGGCCGTCGACGGCCTGCCGCGCAACCTTCTGGGCCGGGATGGCGCGGCCCTTGCCGACGCCCTGCTGCAGACCTTCGGGGTCGCATCCATGGTCGTGCCCGCGGCCTTCGGAGCCTGGGCCTGGCGCTCCCTGCGCAGCCGCAGCTGGCCGCGCTGGTGGCTGCGAATGACCCTGGTGCCGGTCGTCGTGATCCTGGCCGGAGCGGCCCTTGCGACCCTGCCCAAGCCGGGGTCCTGGCCGCTTGAAAGCAGCCTCGGCGGTGCCCTGGGCCAGCTGGTGCTGGGCTGGCTGACCGGCTTTCCCTCGGTCGAGCCCTGGATGGCCGCGATCGGCTGTGCAGGACTGGCGGGGCTCCTGCTGATCTACGCCCTGGGCCTGTCGTCCGGGGAGTGGCAGGGACTGCTGCTGGGACCGCTGCGACTCTTCGGGCCGCTGCTGCGGCCGCGGGCCGGCGAGCCGGCGCGGACGGGCGGGCCGATGCGCCGCCGGGCGGCCAGGACCGAGCCGCAAGCCAAGCCGGCCGCCAAGAGCAAGGCGCCGAAAGCGAAGAAGAAGCGACAGAAGGCCAACGGCGCCCGCCAGGAACCGCAGCTGGTCGCCAAGAGCGACGAAGCGGAACCCGAGGTCGAGGACGAGACCGTCCTACTCGAGAACGAGCTGCCGCCGCTGCCCAAGGCCCTGACCGAAGGGACCGACCTGGTGGCAGCGCCGGCCCCCCGGACCAAGCCGAGCAAGCGCGCGGAGAAGGCGAACCAGAGGCACTTCGAGTTCGCCAGCGCCGGCGACTACGAATCCCCGCCCCTGACTCTGCTGGCCAACCCGCCCGGCGATACCGGCCACGGCGCGGTCAACCGCGATGCCCTGGAGAAGAACGCCCGCCTGCTGGAGACGGTGCTGCAGGACTTCGGCGTGCGCGGCGAGATCGTCAAGGTCCGGCCTGGCCCGGTGGTGACCCGCTACGAGCTGGCCCCGGCACCGGGGACCAAGACCAGCCGGGTGGTCGGTCTGGCCGACGACATCGCCCGCTCGATGAGCGCCATCTCGGTCCGCGTGGCCGTGGTCCCGGGCTCCAATGTCATCGGCATCGAGCTGCCGAACAGCAAGCGCGAGACGGTCTACCTGCGGGAACTGCTCGGCTCCCAGGGCTTCGAGCGGGCCGGCGGTAAGCTGCCGCTGATCCTCGGCAAGGACATCAGCGGGATGGCCCAGATCGTCGATCTGGCGCGCATGCCGCACCTGCTGATCGCCGGCACCACCGGCTCGGGCAAGTCGGTCTCGCTCAACGCGATGATCCTTTCCCTGCTCTACCGCCTGCCGCCGGAGAAATGCCGCTTCATCATGGTCGACCCGAAGATGCTGGAGCTGTCGGTCTACGACGATATCCCGCACCTGCTGTCGCCGGTGGTCACTGAGCCGAAGAAGGCCATCGTCGCGCTCAAGTGGACGGTGCGCGAGATGGAGAACCGCTACCGCGCCATGTCGCAGCTCGGCGTGCGCAACATCGACGGCTACAACGCCCGGGTCGAGGAGGCGCGGCGTCGAGGCGAGGTCCTGACCCGCAAGATCCAGGTCGGCTTCGACCCGGACACCGGCAACCCGCTGCACGAGGACCAGCCAATCGACCTGCAGCCGCTGCCCTACATCGTGGTTGTGATCGATGAGATGGCCGACCTGATGCTGGTCGCCGGCAAGGACGTCGAGGCCGCGGTCCAGCGCCTGTCGCAGATGGCCCGGGCCGCCGGCATCCACCTGATGATGGCGACCCAGCGGCCTTCGGTCGACGTCATCACCGGCACCATCAAGGCGAACTTCCCGACCCGGATCTCCTTCCACGTCACCTCCAAGATCGACAGCCGGACCATCCTGGGCGAGATGGGCGCCGAGCAGCTGCTGGGCCAGGGCGACATGCTCTACATGGCCCAGGGCGGCCGGATCACCCGCGTCCACGGCCCCCTGGTGACCGACCAGGAGGTCGAGGACGTTGTCGCCCACCTCAAGGCGCAGGGGCTGCCCGACTACATCGAGGCGATCACCGAGGACGAGGAGCCGGAGTTCAACGGCTTCGGCAGCGATGCCAACGGCAGCGGCGACGACCTCTACGACCGGGCGGTGGCCCTGGTCTGCAGCGAGCGCAAGGCCTCGACCAGCTTCGTGCAACGGCACCTGCAGATCGGCTACAACCGCGCCGCCCGGCTGATCGAGCGCATGGAGTCGGAAGGCGTGATCGGCCCGGCGAACCACGTCGGCAAGCGTGAGGTCCTGGGCCGGAACCTGGACGAGGCCTGACGGCGACCCCATAACCCGAAGGGGACCAATTGAGGAGCATGGCGGTGCGGCAGACTCTGCTCTACATCTCGATCGGGCTCGGCGTGATCGGGCTGAGCCTCTCGGCGCCCCTCGGCCCGCTGAGCGGGTCTTCCGGAGCCGCGCGCGCCGAGACCGGCGCCCAGAGCGTCACGCTGACCGAGCAGGACCGGGCCGACCTGGCGCGGATCGAGCGCTACCTGACCGACATCCGGACCTTGCACTCCCGCTTCCTGCAGGTCTCCTCGGTCGGCATGCCCGTCGAGGGCGACCTCTACCTCAACCGGCCCGGCAAGATGCGCTTCGAGTACGACCCGCCCTATCCGGCGATGCTCATGGCCGACGGCCTGGTGCTGCTCTATTACGACAAGGAGCTCAAGGAAGAGACCTACCTGCCGCTATGGGAGACGCCCCTCTGGTTCCTGCTCCGCGACGAGGTGGTGCTCGACGACAGCGTGCGGGTGGTGGGGCTCGAGCGGGGTCCCGCCGTGCTGCGGGTGACCGTCGAGCAGAACGACGAAACCCCGCAGGGCCGGGTGACCCTGGTCTTCGCCGATCAGCCCCTGACCCTGAAGAAATGGATCGTCACCGACGCCCAGGGCGTCACCACCGAGGTCGCGCTGATCGCGCCGCGAGTCGGCGTGGAGATCGACGAGGACATCTTCGACCGACTGAAGCTGCTCCGCGAGGACCGCTACGATCAGCGTGGCTGAGCGGGTGGCCCAGCCGCTCCGGATCTGACCGCATTCCATCGAACTCAGGCTTCACGATCGCCTTGGAGTGAAGGGCCGGGCGAGCAGGCCGAGCAGCGGTCGCTCCTTGCGGCCCTCGACGCCGATCTCCATCTGCGGGTCGCGCGGCGTCGGGCTGCGGCTCCCGAACAGCGGATCCCAGAAGCTGAAGATCGTGCCGTAGTTGGAATCGGTATCGCGGCGCCGGGCGTGGTGGTGCACCCAGTGGATCGCCGGGGTGATGAAGACGCGGCCGAGCCCGGCCTCGAGTCGCCGCGGCAGGCGCAGGTTCGAGTGGTGGAAGATCGCCGCCAGCAGGATCAGCACCTCGAAGACCACCACCGTGGCGAAGGGAACGGCGAGGACCACGATCACCAGCGCACGGGCGAGCGCCGACAGGAACACCTCGCCGAAGTGGAAGCGCACTGCCGACGTGCTGTCGAGAAAGCGGTCGAGGTGGTGCACCTCGTGGAAGCGCCAGAGGAAGCCCAAGGTGTGGTTGGCGCGGTGCCACCAGTAGATCAGGAAATCCAGGACGACGATGTCGACGGCCAGGCCGGTCCAACCGGTGAGCGCGGTCGGCCGATCGAAGAGCGGATGCGCCGCGGCCCAGGCCGACACCGGCAGCACGACGCCCAGCGACAGGCCGACGTTGCAGAGCCACAGCCCACCGTTGCGTCCGAGGCGGGCCCAGCCGCCGGCCACCGGCTGCGCTTGGCTTCGCTCAAGCTCACCCTCGCGCGCCGCCGGACGCAGCCGCTCCAGCGCGAAGAACAACGCCAGCCAAGCGAAAACCAGATAGGCCTTCCAGGCCGCGAGATCCTGGACGAGCTCCGCCATCGCCATGACTTATGGTGTGCCGGCCGGGCCCTGGCAAGCCCGCCAAACCCCAGGTCGAGCCCTTGCCCGCCTTGCCGGAAAACACTAGCTTTCTAGCGCCATGACGGAGACCGCACCCCTGATCGGCCTGCCGGCCTGTAGCAAGCAAATCGGCGACCAGACCTATCATACCGTCGGCGACAAGTACGTCCGTGCGGTCGCCGAGGCTTCCGAGGCCGTGCCCCTGGTGTTTCCGGCCCTTGCCGGGCTCTCCGACATCCCGGCCATCCTGGCGGGCCTGGACGGCATCGTCCTGACCGGCAGCCCGAGCAACGTCCACCCCGGCCACTACGGCCAGGCGCCCAGCCCGAAGGCCGAGCCTTACGACGAGGCCCGGGACGCGACCACCCTGCCGCTGATCCGCGCCGCCCTGACGCAGGGGCTGCCGCTGCTGGCGATCTGTAGGGGCTTCCAGGAGCTGAACGTCGCCCTCGGCGGCACGCTTCACGCCCGGGTCCACGAGCTGCCGGGACGCATGGACCATCGGCGGCCGCAGCACGAGGACCTCGACGTCCAGTACGGACCGCGGCACAGCGTGCGTTTCATCGCGGGCGGCGCCTTCGAGTCCATCGCCGGCAGCGCCGAGATCGAGATCAACTCGCTGCACTGGCAGGCGATCGACCGGCCGGCCCCCGGCCTGGTCGTCGAGGGCAGCGCGCCCGACGGCACCATCGAGGCCGTTCGGGTCGCCGACGCCGAGGCCTTCGCCCTGGGCGTCCAGTGGCATCCCGAGTACAAGGCCCTCGAGAACGACTTTTCTACGAAGCTTTTCAAGGCCTTCGGCGCAGCCGCCCGGTTGCGCGCGGCGGCCCGCCGGAAGGCCGAGGCGGCGGCCGGGCTGGCCGGGGTTCCGGCCTGAAACCCGGTGCGCTTCACGAAATCGTAGCCCCGATTGTAAAAGCCCCGGCGCAACCTAAATAGAACTGAAAGAGCCGCGGTCCCTGCGGTTGCGGCTCTCGCGAAGGGACGCTTCCCCTGCCGTCCTTTCGTATCTCTTCGGAGATGAGAACGCCCGGCCTCCCCCCGACCGGGCGTTCTTTCTTTCTCGGACCCGCTCGGGTAAAGCAGGCGGAGACCACGTGGGACAGGGGACCGAAGCGCGCCATGACGCTGACCATCGCCACCTGGAACGTGAACTCGGTCCGGCAGCGCCTGGACAACATCGGCCGCTTCGTCGAGGCCATGGCGCCCGACGTGCTCTGTCTGCAGGAGATCAAGGTCCGCGACGAGGACTTCCCGGCCGAGGCGCTGTCCGAGCTGGGCTATCCCCACCAGCTGGTGCGTGGCGAGAAGGGCTACAACGGCGTCGCCATTCTGTCCCGCCGGCCGCTGTCGGGCGAGAACGCCAAGTCCTGGTGCGACAAGGACGACCGCCGCCACGCCTCGGCCAGACTCGATGGCGAGATCGAGCTGCACAACTTCTACGTCCCCTCGGGCGGCCCCAAGCCCGACCGCGAGGCCAACCCGAAGTTCGACCACAAGCTCTCGTTCCTGACCGAGATGGCGGACTGGGCGCGCGAGGACGCGGTTGCGGAACGGCCGCTGGTCCTGCTCGGCGACCTCAACGTGGCGCCGCTGGAGACCGACGTCTGGAATCACAAGCGCCTGCTGCGCAACGTCGGCCATACCCCGGTCGAGAGCGAGCACATGGCGCGCCTGCTGGCGGCCGGCGGATTCATCGACGCCGAACGGCATTTCGTCCCGCCGGAGGAGCCGCTCTTCACCTGGTGGGGCTACCGCTTCCCGCAGTCCTTCGAGCGGAACTACGGCTGGCGGCTGGACCACGTCTGGATCACGCCACCCCTGGCGAGCGCGCTGCGTTCGGTCACGGTGTACCGGGAGGCGCGCAGCTGGCCGCAGCCCTCGGACCACGTGCCGGTGATCCTGACCCTAGGCTGACGGTTTGCGGTAGTAGAAGTAGCGCTCGGCCTCGATACCCTCGGGCATCGGCAAGCGCTCCAGCGCGGGAACGTCGAGCGCAAGCTCGCAGAGCAGCAGCCCGCCCGGCCGCAGCATCGGCGGCAGGAAGCGGGCGACCAGCCCGGCCGAGCGCCGGCTGGCGGCCGCATCGCCGGAGCCGACATCTGCGTGCGCCAGAGGCACGGCTGCGGCGAAGCGAGACGCCGCTTCCGGCAAGGTCTCGGCGAAGTCCCCCAGAATCAGATAGGTGTCCCGCGGCACGCAGTCCGGATGCGCCGCCACCGCGCGCTCGAAGACGAAGATCTCGCGCCCCGGCAGGCGGCTGCGCAAGTGATCGTAGGTCCGGCCATTGCCAAGGCCGAGCTCGAGCACCGGACCCGGCAGCGCGGCGATGGCCTCGGCCGCATGGTCGATGCAGGCCCGCTGCGCCTGCAGGCGGCGGATCATGCTGTCCAGACGGCTCATTTCCGGACCCGGCCCGGAGTCACGCCCCGGATCGTTCAGCTGCCCGCACCGGCCCTGGCGACAATCAGCTCTCCGGTCGTCGTCTCCAGACGATGAGCCAGAACGCGCATGATCTCGATGCCGATCTCCGGGAAGTCCTTGACCAGGCCGAAGAACAGATCCTTGGTCACCTTGAGGGTGGTCAGGTCGCCTTTGGCGACGACGGTGGCGGTGCGCGGCACGTCGCAGAGGATCGCGATCTCGCCGACAATGTCGTTCTTGGTCAGGGTCGCCACGCTCATCGTGCCTTCCTTGCGCTCCACCTGCACGTCCGCCTTCCCGTCCAGGATGATGAAGGCCGCGTCCCCGGTTTCGCCTTGCCGACACAGAACCTCGCCGTCCTTGAAGGTCATCCGCTCGCTGGCAAAGCACATGAGCTTCAA
>JASJAL010000392.1 GCA_030067055.1 Kiloniellales bacterium
TCGACGATCTGGTCGTAGGATTTGAAGATCGTGTTGGACAGCCAGTTGTCGCGCAGGAACTGCCAGACGTTCTCCACTGGGTTCAATTCGGGCGCCCTTGGCGGCAGGTGTAGAAGCGTGATGTTGGGCGGGATCTGGAGCTTTTTGGAGCCGTGCCATCCGGCCTGATCGAGGATGACGACGGCGTGGGCGCCGGAGCTCACCTGGGATGAGATCTCCTCCAGGTGCCACTGCATGGCCTGGCTGTTGCAGCGGGGCAGGACGAGGGCAGCGCCCGCACCACGTGCAGGACAGATGGCGCCGAAGATGTAGGCTGACTTGGTGCGCTGATCCTTGGGTGCGCGGGGCCGGGTTCCGCGTCTGGCCCAGCGCCGGGTGATCTTGGTCTTCTGGCCGACCCTCGCCTCATCCTGCCACCAGAGTTCTATCGGGGTGCCGGCCGGGAGCCTGGCGCGGATCGCCGCCAGCTCGGCGGGGAAGTTTTTTTAAAGGCCTCCATCGCCAGCTCGTTCTGCCCGGCATGGCGCGGGCGCGCCGAGATCTTGCGGAAACCCAGGGCCTTCAGATAGCGCCCCAGGGTGTCCTCATCGAGGGTGATGCCAAACTCCTCGAAGACCCACTGCGCCAGATCCTTCAGCCGCCAGCGCACCACGCCGTCGACCGCCGGGATCGGCCCCCGCTCCACACGCTCGGCCAGGGCCTGACGTTGGGCCGCGTCCAGCTTAGGCCGCGCCCCCGGCGCCTTGCGGTCGATCAGACCCTCCGGACCCTCGGCGTTGAAGCGCAGCACCGTGCGGAGCACCGCGCTACGCGCCGCGGATGATCTGCAGCGTGACCCCACCGACCTCAGCCGCATCGCCGCGCTTGCCTCCATCGTAGATCACCGCCAGCGCCAGAAGCCGCCGGGTCTGATTGGCATCCTTGGACGACTTCGCAAGCCGTCGAAGGCTCGTGCCGTCATAGTCGGCGCGAAGGGCTATCGGTGATGACATGGCAAAGCTCCCAGCCTTTGCCATGGTGAAACACATCATCCTCGAGCCGGGCAAGACCTCAATGAGTCGCAATCAGAGCGGCTTGGTATTAAGGGTCGAAGACCTGCACCGAGCCGTGACGCGCGGGCACAATTCTGGGCACAGGGCACGCGGATTCGCCGAAAAGAAAGCGGGCCTGAAAGACCCGCAACCCTAGCGATTCTGCGCCTCTCGGATGGTAGCGGGGGAGGGACTCGAACCCCCGACACGCGGATTATGATTCCGCTGCTCTAACCAGCTGAGCTACCCCGCCCCAGGCGGCGCCACCGTGAAGGACTAGGCGTATATGGCCTTGGGCCGGTGCCTGTCAAGTCGCCCACTCCAACGGCCCCCAGACGGCTCTCAACACATCCGGATCCGGCCGCCTCAGTCGCCCATCATGCCGGCGAGCTTGAGGGCCACGCCCAGCGAGCCCTCGACCTTCAGCTTGCCGGTCATGTAGGCGAGCTGCGGGTCCAGGATGCCGTTTACCAAGTCCCGAAAGTCCTCCTCGGTCATTTCCATGGTGGTGTCGGCCACGCCCAGGTCCTGGTTGGAGATCTCCGGGGTCGTCCCGGTGCCGTCCCAGAAGATGATCCCCAGCTCGCCCAGGTCGAACTTGACCTTGTAGCCGAGCGGCGGGTTGAGCGTCGCTTGGCTGCGGATCGCTTCGGTCAGGCTGTCCAGGCTCATATGCGAGTTCTCCTCTGCTCGTTCGCCTCGATCTCTGATGTCTTGGAATTGCGGCCCCGTCAGGCCGCCGCGCGCAGCTCCGCGCCGGTGATCCAGCCGCCGCCCAGGACCCTCGGGCCCTGGTAGAAGACCGCCGCCTGGCCGGGCGAGACGCCGTACTGGGGCGCCTCCAGCCGCAGTTCGGCACCGCCCTCGCCCGCCGGGCAGACCCGAGCCGGCGCCGGCGCGCTGGCCGAGCGCAGCTTGACCGCGACCGTCCGCCCCTCGGCCGGTAGCGGCTCGGCGTCGAGCCAGTTGACCGCGGTCAGGCGCACCAGGTCGCGGCCGAGCGCCGCCCGGGGGCCGACCACCACGCGGCGGGCCTCGGGCTCCAGCCGGACCACGAAGAGCGGCTCGGCGGTGCCGCCGATGCCGATGCCCCGGCGCTGGCCGATGGTGAAGTTGATGATGCCCTCGTGGCGGCCCAGGACCCGGCCCTCGAGATCGACGATCTCGCCCGGCTTGGCGGCCCCGGGGCGCAGCCGCTCGACCACCCGGGCATAGGAGCCGTTAGGCACGAAGCAGATGTCCTGGCTGTCCGGCTTTTCGGCCACCTTGAGGCCCAGGCGCTGGGCGATCCGCCGGGTTTCGGCCTTGGGCAGGCCACCGAGCGGGAAGCGCAGGAAGTCGAGCTGTTCCCGGGTGGTGGCGAAGAGGAAGTAGCTCTGATCGCGCTCGGCCTCCGCGGCACGGTGCAGCTCCGGCCCGGCGGCGCCCCCGACCCGGCGGACGTAGTGCCCGGTCGCCAGGGCGTCGGCTTCCAGATCGCGGGCCGTCGCCAGGAGGTCGCGGAACTTGACGGTCTGGTTGCAGCGCACGCAGGGGATCGGGGTCTCGCCGCGCAGGTAGCTGTCGGCGAAGTCCTCGATCACGCTGTCGCGGAAGCGGCTCTCGTAGTCCAGCACGTAGTGCGGCATGTCGAGCTGGTCGGCAACCCGGCGGGCGTCGTAGATGTCCTGGCCGGCGCAGCAGGCGCCCTTGCGGGCCAGGGCCTGGCCGTGGTCGTAGAGCTGCAGGGTGATCCCGAGCACGTCGTAGCCCCTCTCGGCCAACAGCGCCGCCGTCACCGAGCTGTCGACGCCGCCCGACATGGCCACCACGACCCGCGTCTCGGCGGGCGCCTTATCGATCCCCAGGTCGTTCATGGCCGGGACTATAGGGCTTGGCGGCCCGCTTGCAACCGCCGGCCGGGCTGTCGCGCTCAGAGGCTCGTGAGCAGCCGCGCCAAGGCCAGCAGAGGCCCCGGATCGGTGGTCACGCCGAGATCGAGAGTGAAATGGCCCTGGTGCCGGCGAAGCAGGACGTTGGCGTCAGGCAGCTCCCAGCACCGGGCCAGGGCCAGCGCGGTCTCGGCCGGCGCCACCTCGTCGGCCCGGCCGATCAGCATCAGGATTCGCTCCGGCGCCGGCGCGGGCCGGCCCTGCGGCTCCAGCAGGGGCAGCCAGTGTGCGACCTTAGCCTCGTCCCAGCCGGCGGCCGCCAGGCGCGGGCGCATCTCAAGGACGGTGGGCAACGCGCCCTCATAGCCCGTCGCCAGCAGGTCGCCGCTGCCGGCCATCAGCAGCGCCGCGTCCGGACGCTGGGACTCGGGCCAGCTACGGGCCGCGGTCAGGACCAGCTGGCCGGTCAGGGCGCCGAGGCTGATCCCGCCGACGGCGACCGGACCGCGGCTGGTCCGTCGCGCCCAGGCGATCCAGGCCGAGGTCTCGGCGACCCAGTTCCGGAACAGATCCAGCAGGCCGAGTGGCCCCCGCCCTAGAATCGGCTCGCCGCCGTAGAACCCGGGCGGGCAGCGGCGGCCGTGCCAGGGCCCTTCCGGCCGGATCACCCGGATTCCTTGCCGTGCCAGAAGCCCGACCGGATCCAGGCTGTCGCGCCACATCTCGGTCTCGATGGTTATGCCATGCAGGAAGATCAGGGTCGGCGGGTCGGCCGCGTCCCTGGGCGCCGTCACCCGGGCCCAGGCGGTGTCGCCCAGCGGCGCCGGGAAGCGGATCCAGGACAGGGCGCCGTGCCGCCCCTCGCTTGCCTGGGACTGGGCGAACTCGGCCCCCTCGATGGCGGGAAAGGCCGCTTCGGGATCGGCCAGGCGGCGTCCGTGGTCGGCCTCGACCGCCTCCGGCGTCGCGACCTGCCAGCGGACCGTTGGCAGGTCGCGGCGCAGATGCAGGCCGAGGAAGCGGCCGCGGGACAGCATATAGGCCTCGGCCGCCGCGACCCGTCGGGCTTGAAGGCGGGACAAGTGTCCGGGCGCAATCTTGTGTGGGCTGAAGAAGGCAGATTGCCAGGCCGCTTCCGCCTCGCGATAGGTCACCCCCCGGCGCAGGACCGCTGCGACCGCGGTTTTGGCCCGGGCGCGTTCGCGACCGCCTTTGGGCTCGGTCAGCCCGACGCCGTCCCAGAAGGCCGCCGGGCTGCCATCGGAGGCCTGGGCCGACGCCCAGGCCCGGGACAGCGGCAGGTGCCAGCGCACGATCAGGCCAAGGGCGACCCTGTCCATCCAGGGCCAGAGCAGTCCTCGGGCGGCCAGGGCGCGCCAGCCCGGCACCCCGGGCAGCGTCGCTTCCGATTCTTCGCGGGAGGTCATGGAGTTGCCGCGGGCAAGCAGTCGGCTAAAGTGGGCGCCCCAATCCGTGCCACCGGATCGAGGTAGGAGAACCCGCCATGACGCATCGCAAGCTTGCCTGTCTGTTGCCCGCCGCCGCCTTTCTGGCCGCCGTCCTTCTGACCGGGCCGGCCCCGGCCGCACCCGAGGGCCTGGTGACCGCCAAGACGCCGCACAGCTACAAGGACTTGATCGAGCGCCTGAACACGGCCGTCAAGGCCCACAAGATGGGCCTGGTCACCCGGGCCAGCGCGACCGTCGGCGCCAAGAAGGTGCTCAAGAAGGACATCCCCGGCAACATGGTGGTCGGCGTCTACCACCCCCGCTTCGCCGTGCCCATGCTGGAGGCGAGCATCCCGGCCGGCATCGAAGCCCCGATCCGCTTCTACATCACGGAGAACGAGGACGGCACGGCCTCCCTCACCTACCGCAAGCCGACGGTGATCTTCGCGCCCTACGAGGACGGCGGGGAGAAGCTCAAGAAGCTGGCCAAGGACCTGGACGAGGTCTTCGCCAGCATCGCCAAGCAGGCCACGGCGGCGGAGTAGCAGTAGGGCTGGCACGCAGGGGTCAGGTGCCGCCGAAGCCGGCCGGCGGCGCCAAGCCCATGTCCCAGAAGCCGACCTCGAGCCGGGTTGCGCTGCGGAAGGTCGCCGCCAGGGCCGGCCAGCGCGGCGACTCCGGGGGGGCGGCGCCCAGGCGGGCCCGCGCGACCCTTTCGAGCTGTGCCAGGGCGGCCGCGGCGACCTCCTGGTACTCTTCGCCGCCGTAAACCTCGATCCAGTCGCGATAGGGGTTGTCTTCCTGCCGGGTCGCCGGATCGGCGAGCAGGGCGCGGCCGATCTCGCCGTAGCCCAGCACGCAGGGCGCCAGGGCAACCAGCAGGTCGAGCAGGTCGCCGGACAGGCCTCGCTCCAGGACGTAGCGGGTATAGGCGAGGTTCTGCTCCGCCTCGGGCAGGGCCGCCATGTCGCGCTCGGTGAGGCCCCAGCCGGCGCAGTACTTCAGGTGAAGCTGCATCTCGCCGTTGATCAGGGCGTCCAGGGTCGCGGTCGCCTGGCGGATGTCCTCCAGGGTATCGCTCTTGAAGGCGGCCAGGGCATAAGCGCGGGCGAAGTGGATAAGGAATAGATAGTCCTGGGCCAGGTACCAGCGAAAGCAGGGCTCCGCCAGGCGGCCATCGCCCAGGCCGCGAACGAAGGCGTGCCCGGTGTAAGCCGTCCAGTCCTCCGGGCACGTGGCCTTGAGACCCTCGAAGACCCCGTCTACTCCGCGCGCGGCGGCAGCCACGGCGAGGCCTCAGTCGAACAGCATGTTGCGGGTCTCGGCCGGCAGCTTCACGGTCAGGCCGTCCAATTCCTCGGTCATGACGATCTGGCAGCCCAGCCGTGAGGTTTCCTCCAGGCCGAAAGCCAGATCGAGCATGTCCTCCTCGTCCTCGGAGGCGGTCTCAAGCCTTCCGAACCAGGCGGGCTCGACGATGACGTGACAGGTCGAGCAGGCCAGGGAGCCCTCGCAGGCGCCCTCGATGTCGACGCCGTGGAGATGGGCGATTTCCATGACCGACAGCCCCAAGGGCGCGTCGACCTCCTTACGGTTCCCGTCCTGTTCGAGGAACACCATCTTCGGCATCGTCTAAAGCTCCAGGCTACGAATAAGCGGCACTTAGGTAATGCCCGGCGCCGGCAAAATCCAGCCTCGATTCCGTCGAACCCGTGACGTCTATTCGGCCGCCCCGACGGTCGGCGCCTCGACCGCCTCGCCACGGCGCAGGGCAGTGACGGCAGCGGTGAAGTCCTCGATCGCGGTATCGACCTCGGCCTCGGTCGTGAAGCGGCCCAGGCCGATGCGGATACTGGCATGGGCCGCCTCGTCGGACAGGCCCAGGGCGCGCAAAACGTAGGAGGGCTCGACCGCGGCGGAGGTGCAGGCCGAGCCGGAGGAGACCGCAAGCTTCGGCATGGCGTTCATCAGGGCCTCGCCGTCGATCCCCTCGAAGGCGAGATTAAGGTTGCCGGCGACCCGCTGATCGGGATCGCCGTTGAGGCTCACGCCCTCCAGGGCGGCCGTGATCCCGTGATAGAGCTTCTTGCGCAGGGCCAGCAAGCGGGCCGCTTCCTCGGCCATCTCGCGCCCGGCCAGCACGCAGGCCTTGCCGAGCCCGACGCAGAGCGCCGGCGCCAAGGTGCCGGAGCGCAGGCCCCGCTCCTGCCCGCCGCCGTCGAACAACGGCTCCAGGCGAACCCGCGGCCGGCGGCGCACGTAGAGCGCCCCGACGCCCATGGGCCCGTAGACCTTGTGTCCCGAGATGCTCAGCAGATCGATCTTCATGGCCTCGACGTCGATCGGGATCTTGCCGACTGCCTGGGCCGCGTCGCAGTGAAAGACCACGCCGGATTCGCGACAGAGCGCGCCGATCTCGGCCAGGGGCTGGATCACGCCGATCTCGTTGTTGACCGCCATGACCGAGACCAGGGCGGTATCCTCGCAGATCGCCTCGTTGAGGCGCTGCAGGTTGACCAGGCCGCTAGGCTCGACCGGCAAGATGCTGACCCGAAAACCCTCGCCCTCCAGCCGACGGCAGCACTCCAGCACGCACTTGTGCTCGGTCGCCAGGGTCACGACGTGGTTCTTGGCTTTGCGGCGCAGAAAGCGGGCGGCGCCTTTGATCGCCAGGTTGTTGGATTCCGTCGCCCCGGAGGTGAAGACGATCTCGCGCGGCTCGGCGCCGATCAGCTCGGCGACTTCGGCGCGGGCCGCCTCGACCCCGGCCAGGGCCTTCCAGCC
>JASJAL010000393.1 GCA_030067055.1 Kiloniellales bacterium
GATCAATGGCGAGATGCACTATCTCTGGCGGGCCGTCGATCACGAAGGCGAGGTGCTGGAGGTGTTTGCTACGAAACGCCGGGATCGCAAGGCGGCGCTGGCGTTTCTCAGGCGTGCGATGAAGCGCTACGGCAGACCCCAAGCCATCGTGACAGACCGCCTGCCCTCCTACGGCGCAGCGATGAGAGAGATCGGTGTTGAGCGCCGCCAACTTTGTGGTCGCTGGCTCAACAATAGAGCCGAAAATTCACATCAGCCCTTCCGACGACGAGAGGGCGCCATGGCTCGCTTCAGGGACATGAAGACCCTGCAGAAGTTCGCCTCCGCACACGCCTCGATCCACAACCATTTCAACCACGACCGTCATCTCAACCGAAGGGCCATATTCAAAGAGAACCGCTCCGCCGCCCTGGCCGAGTGGCGCGAACTGGCGGCCTAGACAACCCCTACTCCGGGACATTTGGAGACTGGTTCGCATAAGACTGACAGCACCTATTGGAGAACGCTTCGCATTGGACTGACAGCACCTTGGGCCGACATCACTATCCTGATGGATGAGATCGACCGCGGATCCCAAATTTGGCTTCTATTCGTCGCCGGGCACGCCGTAGCTCGGCGCCGCCTCCGGGTTCAGCGCCCGCGTGACGTAGGCTTCGAGCTGCGGCTTGTAGACCTCCCAGAGCGCGGCCAAGCCTTCGATCGGGCAGTCGTCCGTCCAGTCCACGCGTAGATCGGCAACCGGCCAGGCCACGTCGCGCACCAGCTTAAGTCCTGCCGAACGCACCGGCCCTTCCTCGCCGCCGGCGACCAGCGCCGCCCGCATGACCGCGATCAGACGGTCGCCGAGATGTCCGGAGGAGCCGAGGAATGCTTCGACCATGGCCTCCGGCACGCCTAGATTTGCCAGGAGATTGCCGCCGCAGGCGACATTTTCGGCCTGGGCTTCGGCCCAGGTCCCGAGCGCCTTCGGGCCGGAATGGATCGCGGTGCGCCCCCGGGCATCGACGGCCGTCACTTGGCGATAGTCCATGTGCGGGCTGGTTTTGCGGAGAATGTCCACCGCTTCCGCCGCCGTTGCCCCGAGCGCCATGAGCTCCAGCCCACGCGTCCCCAAGGTCGGGTCGGTGATGTTCTGGCTGGCCACGGCCCCTACTCCTGCCTTCGCGTAGGCACAGCGTGCGGCGACGGCGGGAGAGGAGGAGGACACCGCAACACCGAACATGCCGGTCTCGGCGCAGCGCGCGACCACGGAGAAAGTCATCTCAGACCTCGTCCGGGATGACTGCGGTGGCTTCGACCTCGACCAGCCATTCCGGGCGGGCGAGCGCCGAGACGACCAGGCCGGTCGAGACGGGATGGACGCCTTTGATGTACTCACCGATGGTTCGGTAGACCGCCTCGCGATAGCGAATATCCGTCAGATAGACCACGATCCGACAGACGTGCGCCATCTCGGCACCGGCTTCTTCCAGCAGCATACGGATGTTCTGCATGGCCCGATGGGTCTGGTCCGCCGCGTCGCCGATCCCGACCGACTCAGAGGTATCTAGATCCTGCCCGATCTGGCCGCGAACGAAGACCATGGTGCCCCGCGCCACCACGGCCTGGCACAAGTCGTTGTCCAAGGCCTGTTCCGGATAGGTGTCCTTGGTGTTGAACTTGCGAATGCGCTGATGGGCCATGAGGCACTCCGTCCTTGTCTAGGCGTCTTCGGTCCTGCGTTGTGCAGCGGCATGGTACGCCAGGTAGGTGCGCTGCGTGGCAATATGGTCCGCCAGGTACTTGGCATCGTGCCAGACGCCCCAGATGAAGGACGAGCCGCGTCGGGACAGCCATGGCAATCCCAGGAAATAGACCCCGGGCTCGGCCGAGACGCCGCGCTGATGCTTCGGCCTGCCGTTCTCGTCGAAGGCATCAACCTTCAACCAGCTGAAGTCGACAGCAAAGCCTGTCGCCCAGACGATCGAGGTCACGCCCGCCTTCGACAGATCCAGCTCGAGAATGGGATCGGTCACGCACGCCGGATCCGGTTCGACCTTGCGGGCGTCGGGCTCCTCCCGGAGGTCGAGGCCGTTGCGAGTCGCAAAATCGTCGGCTTCGTCCAGCAGCGACAGGTAGTTGGCATCTCCTTGCGCAAGATTGTCCGCAAGGTCCGGCGCGAAGTTCAGCACGCCATCCTTGCATGACCTCGTCAGGCCGACGAGCGTCATGCCCTGTGCGGCAAGTCGCCGGAAGTCGACCGTTCGGCCGCCATAGGCACCGCTCACCGCGATCGTGACATGCTCCTTGCCTGGCTCGAGGGCCTGGGCGTCCCACTTGCCGAGGACCCCAAGCCACCAGACGAAGTCACGCCCGCGATAACTTCGCGGCGGACGGTGGTGTGCGCCGACCGAGAGGTAGACCCGCCGCCCCGCGCGCAAAAGCTCGTCCGCAATCTGCGTCCCCGAAGACCCAGCACCGACCACCAGCACCGCCCCCTCTGGCAACTGTTCGGGGTTGCGGTAGGTGCTGGAATGGATTTGCAGGACACCTGCATCTCCGGGAACGACCGTAGGGATGACCGGGCGCTGAAAAGGTCCGGTGGCGGCGACCACGTTGTTGGCTTCTATAGCGCCCTTTGAGGTTTCGACGCGGAAGCCGGGTCGGCCGACATTCCTATGCACGGACTTGACTTCGACGCCGCAACGGACGGGGGCATCGATCTGCTCTGCGTAAGCGACGAAGTAGTCGGCAACCTGCTCCTTGGTGGCAAAGGCATCGGGATCGAGATCGGAGAACTCCAGGCTTGGAAAGCGATCATGCCAGGCCGGACCGTTGGCGACCAAAGAGTCCCACCTTTGCGAGCGCCAGCGTTCGGCAACTCGGTGACGCTCGAGAACGAGATGAGGCACGCCGCAGTTGCTCAGGTGCTCGCTCATAGCCAATCCGGCTTGGCCGCCGCCAACGACCAGCGTATCCACTTTTTCGATTGCCATGTCCGGATCCTTTTTCGGCATTCGAAGATTTTCGGCAGAAACGACTGATTCGGGTAGGCCAAATTTCGCTATCGGTGGCAAGCGAGGTCTAACGAGGGGCGGCTTGACCGTGGAACCGCGGGGACAGTCCTTTTCTTGCCCCCTTTCGTGAAGCCTTCGCGGTCATCGCGGGTCGCGTCCCGATGCTCCGCTCCTCTACCAAGCCTGCGTATTGCTCCCATCCCATAGCCAACCAGCCTTTGCGCCAGGCTGCAATCTCCTCAGCGCCAATCCGATGCCGGTGAACGGCGGGGCAAGTGTAACGGCAATCTGCCCTGAGGCACGCGAAGCCCGTCCGTAGCCCTCGGCGATGCGAGGTCTTTCCAGCCAATGCAACAGCCCGCCTGGGGACATCCGGCTCACGACGCAGCTCTAAACCCGCAATACTCTGTCGCTGCGGCAAGTCGTTGGCTTGCTTTTCGAAAGCGAGTTCTAAATGCGTCACAGCCGATAGCAGCGTCGCCTCGATCGAAGGTTCAAATTCAAAGCGAACCACTCTTCGACTCAACCTCAGTCGCCCAGACTTGAGCGCCAGTTGTCCTGAAATCGTAGTTGGGTGATGATGGTGCCAGGAAACCTCTCTCCGCGGGCGACGAACCATGTCACTGCCGGGACGCAGCGAAGGAAGGCAACGAAGGGCGACCAGGCGGTCTGCCGGCTTGGGGCTGCTGCTGTTTGTGATCGCCGGCTGCGCCTCGCCGGAGCGGCAGATCAATGAGGCCGCCGAGCTGGCAGAAGCAGGCGTCGCCTTTTCCGAAACTCTGCCGCCCCTCTATGACGCCTTCTTTCGGCAGATGGTCGAAGCCGACAGCCTGGAGCTGAAGGCCACCCGGACCGCCTTATCCGGCGACATCGAAAAGCTCGAGCAAAGATTGGACGATAGCGATCAGGACTTCAGGCAGACGATCGCGGTACTGCGCGATTTGAAGCGCCACGCGGCCCTGCTCAAGAGCTATTTCATCGCGCTTCAGGACCTCGCGTCCGACGAAACGGGAAAGGAAATTCCCCCCGCCGCGAGACAAGCCGTCGAGGACCTCAAGAAGGTCGGGATCGAGGTCTCCGAGAAGAAGGTCTTGGGAACCAATCTCGGAAGCCTGGTCGAGCCCGTCGCAGCCTATTCCGTGAATGCCGCAAAGGCCTCTGCTTTGCGCGAAGAGCTGGAGGCGCGGGGCACTGCCATCAACGTCGAAATCGCCCGTCACGAGCAAGCCCTCGGGGTCATTGCGACGCGCATGATCGGAGACAAGGAACGGATCTTGATCGAGACGGTGGAAAACCCCCTACGGGATGAATTCCTCAAGACCAGCAGCGCCCTGCCGTCGAACTGGTGGAAACGCCGCGCCGACTACCTCGAGCTGATCGTCGAGATCGAGAGCGTGACACGTGCCCAAGCGGCCGTGCGCAACCTGAGGATCGCCTGGGAAAACCTGGCAAGCGGACGGGTGCAATCGACTTCGATCGAGATCATTCTCGAAGACATCGGCGCGGTGAAGGACCTCCTGGCAGGATTGGAGGAGGAGACATGACAGAACGCCATGGAGACCGGCTATGACCAACGGATCCGGTGCGAGTCCGCCAGATTCGGTTGTGCCGCAGATCGGAGAGGAAGCCCTCTACCTGAAAACCCTCCAGGAGCTGATCCAGCTGCGCAACGATTTCGCGAGATCCAAATGGACGCGCCGGCTGTCGGGCGCACCCTCGGCGCAGCAGACGGAGTTCGCGGAGCTTCGGATCCGGGTCCAGGACCGGATTCGCGACTTGACCAACGCGCAGCTCGCGCAGATCGCGTCGGACCTGCGCGCGAACGAGGCCAACCTCGCTCTGGGCGTACAGGAAACCAAGGACGCCCGACTCCGGTTTGAGACCGTTGCCAAGGCCTTCAAAGCCTTCAGCGGGTTCCTCGGGACCGTCGAAACGGTTCTGAAAATCGCGGCGAGGACCGTATCGCCGGTCTGAGCGGCCAGGGTTTTCTCAGAGTTCCAAGACGCCTTGCGCTTGGCGCAGCGGTCGTAGATCAGGAAACTGCCGGGTCGCGGGTTTGGCTCGACTTCGGCTTTGCTGATCGCCTAAGCACTACTATTTGGGAACACTGCCTCGAATATCAGTATGAGCTTTGGGGTCACCTTGACTCATCTGTTTCAATCCCTCACTGTCTCAATGCTGACGGTCTGAGTGGGGGCATTGCTTTCGCACCTTCAGTGTATGTGACCGCGACCGACTCTAGGGGGCTTTTTGTATAGATTTCCCAGTGCTCTAATTCTTTTGTTGGTGTTGATTTTCCCTGAGCATGGGTTCGGCGCCGACAAGGCGTTAGGGGAAATCAGATACAATAAATCTTGCGTTAATTGCCACGGGCCAGCCGGAAAAGGCGTTGCCAGTTATCCAAAGATTTCTGGCAACGAAGTCTCATATACGACGACCAAATTAAGAGCCTACAGAGAAGGCATTAAACAAGGCCCAAACTCGGCTCTGATGATCATGATGGCGAAGCCATTGACGGATGAGGAAATCGAAAATTTGGCCGCGTACTTGAAAGATGCCAAATACGAAGTTGAATAGGGAGGAAAACATGAAGAAAATATCAAGTAGCGTCTATTCGGGAGTCATAGCCGGTGCCTTGATTCTCGGAGTGCCGTTTGTTGCTCAGGCAGACAATCACCAAGGCATGGACGTGCCCAAGATCTCATCATCCGTTGTCCTGAAAGGACTCGAGAATCCTTGGGACATGGCTTTCTTGCCAGACGGCACAATGTTCTTCACCGAAAAATGCAAAGGTCTCTCGGTAAGAACGAGTGATGGAACCGTGCATGCATTGTACGGAATGAAGGACACCACGGGCTTCGCTGATAGCGGCAGTGACCTTTTCTGCGAAGGACAAGCTGGTATGCTTGGGGTGGTCGCAGATCGACACTTCGCAAAGAACCGCATCCTTTTTGTCTACTCGTCATCGACCAAGTATCACGGCGATGGCTGTAAGACCAACTTTGAAAAATGCGACGGCAACATCGTCATGAGGTTTACGGTCAGCGAAGACCTCAAGAGCGTCTCTGACCGGACCGACATCGTGACGGACATTCAGTATAAGCCGTTCGAATCCAATCAGCCTTTTGGTGGTCCTGGCGCCCACAACGGTGGTCGAATCCGCATTGGGCCTGGCGGCTACCTCTGGGTCGCTGGCGGTGACCGCCACCGAGGGATCTGTCCTCAGGATGGACAGCTTCTGTGCGGTAAAGTTCTGCGGATCGATATGGACGGGAATGCGCACCCAGACAACAATCCCCCCGAAGGCTTTGACAAGCGCATTTACACTTACGGTCATAGAAATATCCAAGGCATCGATTTCCGCCCAAGCGACGGCAAAGCGTTCACGGCTGAACATGGCCCGTGGCACAACGATGAGATCACCGCTCTTGTGAATGGTGGTAATGCCGGTTGGGACCCCGCGGAGAAAACAGGGGGTAGAGGTGAATGCCCGGATAAGTACTGCGGCTACGAGCCAAATCAGATGGACGGTATGGACCCGGCGGTGCGTGCTGCATATACCCCGATGAGCGACACGCGCTTCGAAGATTTGATGCCGCCATCCTGGAACAATAATGGTTTCTCGCAAGGAACCGGTTCTGCCGCTTTCCTGAAAGGCAGCAACTGGGGCATCTACGAGGGCCGTTTGGCTGTCGGCATCATGGGTATCGCTTTTGGTGGCACACCAGCCGGCTCACGGATCGACATGATCAGCATGACCCCCGATGGTTTGGGGATCAATGGAATTACGCGCATGCCTCTTGGGTTTTCGAAGCGATTCCGTGGCTTGGTCATGGGTCCGGATAACGCGCTTTACGTTTCTGTGGATGCCGGTGAGATTTACAAGGTCACAGCGGAAAGTATGAAGTAATTCTCAAAGCATGAAATGAACCTCTCGAACAAAGTGCTCGCGTGACCTCGGTACCGCGGGCACTTTTTTTGTTCGAGCGGCTAAAGGTCTTGGTCCAAAGATCCTGGCGATCAAACACTCTGTCAATCGCACAAAATTTCAATCAGGCGCTCCGTCGCGGAACCCACCACGATTTGACGCTTCGGCTTCTCCGTGGTGTCCGTCATCATGGC
>JASJAL010000394.1 GCA_030067055.1 Kiloniellales bacterium
CCGCGTCAGCCATTCCAACAAGCGAGAGAACGATCGGCGCTTCGCTCAGCAGGTTCCGCACCAGAGGCGACAAATCCTCTTCGGGAAAGGCGTCCGGATATAGCCTTTCGATCAAGGCGGCGTCGCTTGGCCCGCTTTCGCGTATCTCAATTCTATCTGTCATGTCCCGTTTATCGGATCGATCGCAGGGTAGGGGTATCGCTTCCGCCCGTGCGCTGGCGCAAAAGGAAAGATCTTCATCCCGCTGTATCGGGCGGGCGAAGGGTGGTTCGGATCTTGGCGGGCTCGCCATCCGCAGTCCGTTGTGGGTGCCGCGGTCCCGGTCGTCTGAGGCTGGGGATCCCGGAGCGACTAGACCCTAGGCTGCGTCGAAGCGTCCCGTGACGGCAAAGCGCTCCAGCAGTTCGACATAGGGTGCGATGTCCAGTTCCTGGGCTTCGAGCCAGGCGCGGTCGTAGTAGGTTTCCAAGTATCGATCTCCGGGATCGCAGATCATGGTCACGATGCTGCCGGCTTCGTTGTCGCGGATCATCTCCGCGGCGATCTGCAAGGCCCCGAAGAGGTTCGTGCCGGTCGAGCCGCCGCATTTCCGGCCGAGCACGGATTCCAGCCACCACAGCGTCGCCAGGCTCGCCGCATCGGGGATCCGCATCATGCGGTCGATGACGTCCGGCAGGAAGGAAGGCTCGACCCGCGGCCGTCCGATCCCCTCGATCCGGGACCCGCGGTCCAGGGTCAGGCTGGCGTCGCCGCTCTGGTAGTAGTCGAAGAAGACCGAGTTCTCGGGATCGACCACGCAGAGCTTGGTGATCATGAAGAGCTCGGGCCGGTACCTGATGTAGCGTCCGATGGTGGAGGAGGTACCCCCGGTGCCCGCGCTGACCAGGACCCAGGAGGGAGTCGGATAGCGCTCCCGGCTCATCTGGGAGAACATGCTGTCCGCGATGTTGTTGCTGCCGCGCCAGTCCGTGACTCTTTCGGCAAAGGTGAACTGGTCGGCGTAGTGCCCCTTGAGCCGCTCCGCCAGGCGCTCGGCCTCGTCGTAGATCCGGTTGGCCTTGACGCGGCGGCACTCGCCGCCGAAGAACTCGATCTGGGCGATCTTCTCCGGAGCCGTCGTCTCCGGGACCACGGCGATGAACGGCAGGCCCAGCAGGCGGGCGAAGTAGGCCTCCGAAATCGCCGTGCTGCCCGAGGAGGCTTCGATGATCGGAGTATCCTTCTTGATCCAGCCGTTGCAGAGCCCGTAGAGAAACAGCGAGCGCGCCAAGCGGTGCTTGAGGCTGCCGGAGGGATGGGTCGATTCGTCCTTCAGGTAGAGGTCGACCTCCCTCAGGCAGGGCAGGTCCAGCTTGATCAAATGCGTATCGGAGGAGCGGCAGTAGTCGGCCTCAATGCGCCCGACCGCCTCGTAGACCCACTTCCGGTGGCGGCGATCCGAGGTCCTGTCGATGTCCATGGCACGGCCTGTCTCCTGCAAGTGCTTGTCTCCTTTGCCCGCTGCCCTTGGGCTTCTTTTCGTCGCTCCCCTTGGACGGGGGCATCGATCGAACTAGACCAACCCTCGGCGCACAATCACCGGCGCGAACGGTGCAACCGGATCGCTCACGTCCCAATCAACTTATAATCCGATGATCCCGTATCACCGAGGACTGTAGCAGATCCAGGCGTCCCCGCGGCGCCTGGCCTTGGGGCGGCAGACAAGATCCAAGCGTGACCCGTTGCGGCGTTCTCGGCACCTTGGTCTAATCCTGAGGCAGCGGTTTTGTCTCAGGCTTGATCGCCAGGCCGACAGCCGTTTGCGGAGGAGGTCCGACAATGAAGGCGATCCGCGCTCACACCTTTGGTGGCCCCGAGGTCTTGCAGCTCGATGAGATCGACGAACCCGTTGCCGGGTCGGGCGAGATCGTCATCGACGTGCGGGCAGCCGGAATCAACCCCGCCGACACCTACATGCGCAACGGGACCTACGCCATCGTGCCCGAGCTGCCCTACATCCCGGGCGGGGACGCGGCCGGGATCGTATCTGCGATCGGTGCAGGGGTCGAGGGGTTCTCGCTCGGCGATCGAGTCTTCGTCGGCACCGCTCTCAGCATGGACTTGACCGGCTGCTATGCGGAGAAGGTCAAACGGAAGGCCGGCGAGGTCGCCGCCTTGCCCGAGGGAACCGGTTTTTCCGAGGCCGCCGCCTTCGGGGTTTCCTATACGACGGCGCACTATGCTCTCTTCGCGCGCGGCGGCGCCTGCGCCGGTGAGACCGTGTTCATCCATGGCGCCAGCGGCTCGGTCGGAACTTCGGCGATTCAGCTGGCCAAGCGTGCCGGACTGACGGTGATCGGCAGTGGCGGCACGGCCAAGGGGCTGGACTTGATCCGGGCCGAGGGCGCCGATCTCGCGGTCGATCACACCCGGGAAGGCTATCTCGACGAGGTGGCGACGTTCACCGGCGGCGAGGGCCCGGCGCTGATCCTCGAGATGCTCGCCAACGTCAATCTCGCCGCCGACATGGACCTTGCCGCGAAGTTCGGGCGCATCATCGTGATCGGCAACCGCGGCGAGATCACCATCAACCCGCGCGTCGCGATGATGAAGGAACTGGACATCAGGGGCATCGCTCTCTGGAACGCGACCCCGGATCAGGTCGCGCCGATGATGGAGGACATTCTCGCCGGCGTGGCCGAAGGCACGCTCAGGCCCATCATCGGACGCGAGATGCCGCTCGCCGAGGCTGCCTCGGCCCACGTCGCGGTCCTGGAACCCGGCGCCCACGGCAAGATCGTTCTCATTCCCTGAGCCCGAGCGCCCCTGACCGCATCAGAGCACTTCGAAGCGAAGGCATCGAAGCAACGGCGTTGAGAAGGATTGAGCTGCTAACTGTGGATCAATAGCAGTCCGGGCCATCTTTACCATCCAGGCCTAGCTCGTGGCCGCGCCAGTGAAATGAGGCTCCAGACATCGCAGCGCGGGCCGACCGCTCTATTCCCGCTTTCGGACTGATGTACCGGCAGCAGGTTGCGGTTAACGCAGAGCCGAGCGGGGGATTTGTTTTTCGGGATCTACAAAAGGTATCGCGGTGAGTTCCAGATCTCTCGTGCCCTCCGGCGTTTCGACTGTCAACTGGACGGGCGGATCGGTTTGCGCCGTCTCCAGCAGCGCGAAGCCGATGTTGCGGTCGAGCCGGGGGGAGTGAACCGCGGAGGTGACCACACCGACTTTCGCTCCGCCCGACAGAACCACCCAGCGATGTTCGTTGTTCTTCTGCAATGGCGGGCCGTCCAAAAAGGCGCCGCACATTCTTCTGCGCGGCCCCTCTTCCGCTATCTTTAGCAGGGCTTCACGGCCGATGAAGTCGCCCTTCTCGAAATCGATGCGGGGACCCAATCCTAGCTCGAACGGATTCTCGGCGACCGTCATGTCACTGCCATAGTCCAAGACCCCGCCTTCGATGCGCCGGATTCGGTTGGGCGAGCCGGGCGTCAACCCGAAGGGAGCGCCAGCCGCAAGGACACGGTTCCAGACCTCTGTCCCGCCCTCGGCGCCGATCAGAAAGAGCTCGAACCCGACCTCGGAGCTGAAGCCGGTACGCGACAGGACGAATGCCCGTCCGTCGAGGTCCACCCACATCCATCGGTAATAGCGAAGGTCCAAGACAGCGTCTCCGAAGAGGGCGCCGACCACTTTCGGAGAGGCCGGCCCCTGGATCTGCATCGGATAGACATGGGGCGTCTCAATCTGGACATCCATGCCGGCGAAGACTGCAACGCCCTTGGCCCACATATAGACATCACTGTCGGCGCTGCACATCCAGAAGCGGTCTTCCGCGATCCGCAGCATCACCGGATCGTTCAGAAGCCCGCCATCCTGATTGCACAAAAAGATGTAACGGCATTGCCCGACAGTCGCCTTCGCGACGCTGCGCGGGGTCAAGAGCTCCATGAAGGAGAGCGCATCCGGGCCCGAGACTTCGATGACGCGCTGAACCGCGACGTCCCAGAGACCCGCTCGCTCGATGGTGTTCCAATACTCGTTTACCGGCGTGTCGTAACCGACCGGCATCCACATGCCGTTATAGGGATGAAACGCGGTAGCACCGGATGCTATCGTCGCATCGAAGAACGGAGACTTCCGAATTCGTGGATTCAGTCCATGGGTTTTCATGAATGCCCAATACCCTTCTGTGCCGATCGTCAAATAACTCGAGACAAATGAACGTTTGACCTGAGGAGGCTCCGGCTCAGAGCATTCCTAATTGAAATGCTTCGAACAAGTCGCAAGTGACCGCTCATGACTTCTGACGATCTGCTCGAGGTAGCGTGTCTTCGGTCTGAACAATCCCCGAGATCGGATCTTCGCGCCACGGACTCAGATCGACCTCCGCGTCTCAGCCAAGCCCGGGCCGCTGAGCGGCCAGCGCTGCGTTCCCAACCTGTCCCGAGGTAGGAACCTGTGGCCGATCAAAAGGAGGGATATCGCGAGCATCCGGGGCTCTTGCCCGTGTGCTCGGTAGTTGCAAAGGATCGGCGACAAGAAGAAAAGTACTGGCAGCCCAGCGGATTTCGATCCAATGGGCACCCAGTCTTTGAGAACAGGGTGAGAGGAGATGGTCTCGGACCGTTTTGATGTTGCCGGATGCGAGCGAACTATGATGGCGGTCGTCACCACCGGCAACGGCGGATATGAAAAGCTGGTCTACAAGGAGGTGCCGGTTCCACAGCCGGGCCCGGGCGAGGTCTTGCTGCGGGTTTTGGCCGCAGGCGTCAACAACACCGAAATCAACACCCGCCTGGGCTGGTACTCGTCCTCCGTCACGGAAGGCACGGACTCCACGGCCAACGTGCAAGGGCGAGACGCCGACCAAAAATCCGATGGCGGCTGGAACGAGGCGACGCCCTTTCCTTTCATCCAGGGCACCGATTGCTGCGGACGCGTGGTCGAGCTCGGCCCCGGGGTCGCCGGCTACCTCCTCGGGTTACGGGTTCTGGTCCGAGCCTGCATGCGCCCGAACGGCTATGACACCATGAAAAACGTCTGGATGGCGTCGGACTTCGATGGCGCCTTTGCGCAATACGTGAAGGTTCCTGCCGGCGAGGTCTTTGCCGTCGAATGCGATTGGACCGACGAGGAACTGGCCACAATCCCCTGCGCTTACGGGACCGCGGAAAACATGCTGCATCGTGCGGGTGTCGGAAGCGGAGAGCATGTTCTGGTCGCAGGGGCTTCGGGCGGCGTGGGCTCCGCCACCGTGCAGCTGGCCAGACGGCGGGGCGCGCGCGTCACGGCCATTTCCGGCAAAGCGAAAATGGACCAGGTCCGCTCGCTGGGTGCCGATCGAGTGGTCGACCGATACAGCGATGTCGTAGCAGTTCTGGGCGCAGAAAGCGTCGATGTCGTCGTCGACAACGTGGCCGGGCCCGGTTTCCCCCAGATGCTGAAGGTCCTGAAACGGGGTGGCCGTTACACCTCATCGGGCGCTATCGCCGGCCCCTTGGTGGCGCTCGACATGCGGGATATGTATCTCAAGGACATCACCCTGATCGGCTGCACGGCCTGGGACGAGCCGGTCTTCCCCAACATCATTTCTTACATTCAGAATGGCGAGATCCGCCCTCTGCTCGCCAAGACCTTCCCGCTGGATCAGATCGCCGATGCCCAGCGAGAGTTCATGAAAAAGGAGCATTTCGGGAACTTCGTTCTGGTTCCGCCGCTTACCGAAGACTGAGTGTTCTCCAGGAAGCTCGCAAACGTGCCCCACCGTGGACCGGTCTAGCTGACTAGGCCGAAAATCTGGGAGTGGCGCCGGACGCCAGGATGCAGCCCGATGCTACGTCGTGGTCGGTCGGCCGTGTAGCGGGGCCGCTAGACCGGATCCCAGTCGGGAGAGAAATCGAAATCGCAGATCCGGGTGCCGCGCGATCTGAGCGCGGAAATCGACGCCATCTCCTCGTCCGAGAGCGAGAAGTCGAAGACCCGGAAGTTCTCGGCAATGCGCTCCGGCTTTGATGACCGCGGGATCGCGGCGACGCCGGACTGCTGGACGTGCCAGCGCAAGACGATCTGCGCCGGACTCCGGTCGAGCCGCGCGGCGGCGGCCGCGATCGAGGGCTCTGCCGCAAGCTCGCTTCCGCGCGCCAAAGGACAGTAGGAAACCAGGGCAATGCCGTGTGCCCGACAGGCTTCCAGCAGCCGGTCCTGGTTGAGAAACGGGTGATACTCGACCTGATTGCAAGCCAAGGGGTTCTCCGAGAGCTTCATAGCCTCGTCCAGGAGTGCCACGGGGAAATTTGAGACGCCGATATTGCGCGCGTAGCCCTGGCCGACAACGTCGTTCAGTGCCGCAATCGACTCCGCCAAGGGAACGCTGCGGGACGGCCAATGGATGAGCACGAGATCTAGATAGTCGGAATCGAGACGCCTGAGGCTCGCTTCGACGGAGCGTTGAAGATCGCCCGCCGCGATGTCGGTGAACCAAACCTTCGTGGTCAGGAAGATCTCGTTCCGCGGCACGCCGGAGGCGCGGAGGCCTGTGCCGACACCGGCTTCATTCTGGTACATCGCGGCGGTATCGATGTGGCGGTAGCCGATCCCGATCGCCTCCGCCACCAGGCGCGTAGCCGTCTCGTCATCGTAGGTCCAGGTTCCGAGACCGATTGTTGGGATGTTCGCGCCGTTCGCCGGCAGCTCGTGCACTGCAGCTGTCATCTTCGCTTCCCATGATCTGTCCGCCGCCGCTCGCCGAGCGGCTGCGGTCTCCCTTTGGCCAGGCCTCGCAGTCTGCATCCTCGGTTCGCGCGGCGCAGTACTGCCCGACGAGCCTTTTAACAAGGAGATTTCATGCGCAGGCTAAAGGGACGTTAGGCGGATTGCCAAGAGCATTTCTGCAGACAGTGTCGGAGGGTACTGCGTGACCGGTTCACTTTTGATTCCGACAATTCCGGGCCAAAGATCCGCGGATTTGGGCAACTCTCCATTTCGAGAGTGATCTCAGTTGTCCACCGGAGCCTCATCCTGTTCGCGTTCCGCCGGTTTTGGCCTTCACTGCGCCACTGGGCTTCGTTTCGGAGGCGCCAACGCACTGCCGCCAAGGCTCGGCAC
>JASJAL010000395.1 GCA_030067055.1 Kiloniellales bacterium
CACCGCATGCGCGGCGACGCCGCCCGGACCCGGCTGATCGGCCGCGAGCGCGGCTATCACGGCGTCGGCTTCGGCGGAATCTCGGTCGGCGGTATCGTCAAGAACCGCATGTTCTTCGGGCCCCTGATCAATGGGGTCGACCACCTGCCCCACACCCACAACCTGGAGCACAACGCTTTCACCCGCGGCCAACCGGAATGGGGCGTGCACCTGGCCGACGAGCTGGAGCGCCTGGTCGCCCTGCACGACGCCTCGACCATCGCCGCGGTGATCGTCGAGCCGGTCGCCGGCTCGACCGGTGTCCTGGTCCCGCCGGTGGGCTACCTGCAGCGCCTGCGCGAGATCTGCAACAAGCACGGCATCTTGCTGATCTTCGATGAGGTCATCACCGGCTTCGGCCGCCTCGGCAAGGGCTTCGCCACCGAGTACTTCGGCGTCGAGCCAGACCTCATCACCTGCGCCAAGGGCCTGACCAGCGGGACCATCCCGATGGGCGCGGTGATCTGCCGCAAGGGCATCTACGAGACTTTCATCGATGCTGCGGACGCCAGCGGCGGCACCATCGAGCTGTTCCACGGCTACACCTACACCGGCCATCCCGTGGCCGCCGCAGCCGGCTTGGCAACTCTGGAGGTCTACAAAGAGGAAGCCCTCTTCGACCGCGCGGCCGAGCTCTCAGGCTACTGGGAGAACGCCCTGCACAGCTTCAAGGACGCGCGTCACGTCATCGACATCCGCAACATCGGCATGATCGGCGCCATCGAACTGGAGCCCCGGCCCGGCAAGCCGACCGAGCGGGCCTATGACGCCTTCGTCAAGTGCTTCGAAAAGGGCGTCCTGATCCGCGTCACCGGGGACATCATCGCCCTGTCACCGCCGCTGATCATAGAAAAGGCGCAGATCGACGAAATCTTCGAAACCCTGCGCGACGTCCTGCAGCATCTGGACTAAGCCGCGCCCGAGGGCGCAGAGTGAGGGGTCGCCGCACCGGCGGCCCCTTATTTTGATCAGAACGAGAAAACCGTGCCGCCCGAAGCTGGCCGGCCGAGCCAAGGACAGGGAAGAGTCATGCTTGTTGGCGTTCCGAAGGAAGTGAAGACCCACGAATACCGCGTCGGCCTGGTGCCGGCCTCGGTCCGCGAACTGGTCCACCACGGCCATCAGGTCCTGGTCGAGACCCAGGCCGGTGCCGGGATCGGCTTCACCGACGACGACTATCGCGCGGCCGGCGCCGAGATCGCCGGCGATGCCGGCGAAGTCTTCGCGAAGGCTGAGATGGTGGTCAAGGTCAAGGAGCCGCAGCCCGCCGAGTACGCGCAGCTGCGCGAGAACCAGGTCCTCTTCACGTACTTGCACCTCGCGCCCGATGAGGCTCAGACCAAGGGGCTAGTCGACTCAGGCTGCATCGCGGTGGCCTACGAGACCGTGACCAACAACCGCGGCGGCCTGCCCCTGCTGTCGCCGATGAGCGAGGTCGCTGGGCGGATGTCGGTCCAGGTCGGCGCCCATTGCCTGGAGAAGGAGCAGGGCGGCTCCGGCATGCTGCTGGGCGGCGTCCCCGGTGTGGCTGCGGCAAAGGTGGTGATCATCGGCGGCGGCGTCTCCGGCACCAACGCGGCGCGCATGGCCATGGGCATGGAGGCTCACGTCACGGTGATCGACAGGTCGCTGGACCGGCTCTACGCGCTCGACCTGCAGTTCGGCCCCATGCTGAACACCATCTACTCGACCGTCGACGCGATCGAGAGCCACTGCGTCGGCGCCGATCTGGTGATCGGCGCGGTTCTGGTTCCGGGCGCAGCGGCGCCCAAGCTGGTGACCCGCGAGATGATCCGCCAGATGCGGCCCGGCTCGGTCCTGGTCGACATCGCCATCGACCAGGGCGGCTGCTTCGAGACCTCGCGCGGCACCACCCACGCCGAGCCGACCTACGTCGAGGAAGGTTGCGTCCACTACTGCGTGACCAACATGCCCGGCGCCGTCGCCCGAACCTCGACCTTCGCGCTCAACAACGCCACCCTGCCCTTCGCCCTGGCCTTGGCCAACAAGGGGGTCCGCCGCGCCCTGCACGACGACCATCACCTCAAGCAGGGCCTCAACGTCGCCCTCGGCAAGGTCACCTACAGGGCGGTCGCCGAGGCCCACGGCCTGGCCTACGCGGCACCGGAGGAGGTGCTGGGCCTCTAGATCGTCATCTCGCCGCGATGGAGCGGCGGCTGTGCCGGATGGGAATGAACCTGCCAGGCCAGCTGCCGCTGCCCGATCTCGAAGACCGCCGTCGCCAGCGTAAAGCCGTCGTCCTCGGGCGGCTGTCCCTTGCGGCAGATCGGCAGCCCTGGACCGGCGGCGTCGGCAAGCACATCGCGCAGGCCGGCCGGACAGGGCTGCGCCTCTTCGATCAGCACATCGGCCCGCTGCTGGCGATCCCTCGAAGAGGGCGAAATCGACTGCGGCCTACCAGACAAGGCCTCGAAGACCAGATGGTTGGCGTGCGCACTGCGCCGGGACACCTCGCGGATTGCGCAGGCACCGCCCGGCGCCTCGACCGATAGCAGGCGTGCCTCGCCGGCCCGGGTCAGATTGTGATGAAAGCCGCCCGCCCGATCGCTCCGGCGGAGGATCGCCAGGGCTTCGTCCAGGGTCGCGGCGTCGAGAATGGCGCGGCAAACGATGTGCCGCGGCAGGCCGACCCTACTCTCCCAAGGCGCCAGGTGGTTTATGGTCTGGACCAGGCCGGCCGCGTTGAAGGCGAAGGTGTGGCCCGGCAGCATGCCTGGATAGGCGAAGCTGGTGAAGGCTTGGCCATGCTCCGGCCGGGCATCGATCAAGGCGCAGTGGCCGTCGAGCTCCCCGGCGCCGTCCTCGTTGTGGGCGAGGAGGCCGGTACCGTCCTCGGCACGCGCCAGCAGGCTGGTACAGCCCGGGTCGTCTTCTGCACCTGGCCCCGGCAGGTCGCCGCGGCAGTTCCAGATGAAGATCGGCTCGAAGGGCAGGCCGGCCCCGGCGGCGATGCCATCGATTTCCTTCATGTACTGCGGAAAGGCGGCGCGACCGATCGCTTCCAGCTGCGCGACGTGATCGCTGCCGGACCAGAGGCTCAGCAAGCTCCGGACGCTGTCCAGGCCGAGCACGACCTCCCGGATGGCCGGTGCCATCGCTGCACCCAGGGCCCGCCCGAGCGCGAAGGGATCGCCAGCGATGCCGTGCCGGACGATGGTCACGGCAGCAGGTCCCGCATCCGGTACCACAGCATTGCCAGCGCCAGGGTTGGCGTACGCAGAAGCCGGCCGCCGGGAAAGGTGGTGTGCGGCAATCTGGTAAAGAGGTCGAAGCGTTCGGCCTGCCCGGCGATGGCTTCGGCCATGACCTTCCCAGCGACCCCGGTGATCGCCACGCCCTGGCCGGAGAAGCCGTGGGCGAAATAGGTCGACTGGCCCAGACGGCCAAGGTGTGGCGTCCGCTCCATGGTGATCGCCACATAGCCGCCCCAGGCGAAGTCGAAGCCGACGTCCTCCAGCCCGGGGAAGACCTCCAACATGCTGCGGCGCATCGCTACCGACAGGTTGCGCGGCTCCAGCGTCGTGTAGCTGACCCGGCCGCCGAACAGCAGCCGGTGGTCCGCCGACAGACGGAAGTAATTGAGTACGAACTTGCAGTCGCAGACCGCCTCGTTGCGTGGAATCAGGCCGCGGGCCCGGCCCTCGCCCAGGACCTCGGTCGCGCCGATGTAGGTGCCGACCGGCATGATCTTGCGGCGGATCCGCGGCACCAGGTCGCCCAGGTAGGCGTTGCAGCAGAGCACCAGAAAGCGGGCCCGCACCCGCCCGCGCTCCGTGGTCACCGAAGGCGCCGCAGCGGTTTCGAAGGCGACGACCCGGGAGTCCTCGTAGATCCGCGCCCCGGCCTCCTCCGCCGCCCGCGCCAGCCCCAGGCAGTAGTTCAGCGGGTGCAGGTGTCCGGCCCCGGCGTCGGTCATGCCGCCGAGGTAGCTATCGCTGTCGACGTGCCCGCGGAGTTCGTCCTTCTCGACGATCTCGGTCTTCCGGTAATCGTAGTCGCGCCGGTAGAGCTCCTGGGTGCGCTTGAGGTCGTCGAGCTGGCGCTGCTTCTCCGCCGCCAGGACCAGGCCCCAGGTGAGGTCGCAATCGATCTCGTGGCGCTCGACCCGCTCGCGGATGATCGCCTTGCTTTCCTCGCCGAGCGCCCAGAGCTTGCGGGCGTCGTCCGGCCCGACCCAATCCCGGATCCGCTCGATGCCGCAGGGAAAGTCGGTGTTGATCTGGCCGCCGTTGCGCCCCGAGGCGCCCCAGCCGACGCGCTCGGCCTCGAGCACGGCGACCTGGTAGCCTTTCTCGGCCAGATTGAGCGCCGTCGAGAGCCCGGTGAAGCCGCCGCCGACGACACAGACATCGGCCTCGACCTCGCCCTCGAGGCTCGGCCGCGCGACGATTCCCTTCGCGCTCGCCAGATAGTAGGAGGGAACGTAGTCCTTGCCGCTCATGGCCTCCTGGTACGGTGCAGCGCGCCGAAGCGTCAAGCTTCGAAGGCGCTTGCCAGCCCGACGGGGGCCATGCTAGCGCTCCAGCTAAGTCCGAATGCCCGTCCCCAAGAATTCAGGAGTCCGTCCGAGTAGGACCGCCCGACCGGGACTCCGAGAGCAGCAAACATGAGCGCCATCGAAGATTTCCTCAAACAGCACAAGATCGAAGAGGTCGAGTGCCTCGTGCCCGACATGGCCGGAATTGCCCGCGGCAAGATCCTGCCCGCCGACCGCTTCATCAAAGGGATCCGCAGCAACGTCCTGCGCATCCCCGAGCAGATCTTCGTTCAGACCGTGACCGGTCGCTATCCCGAGGAGGACAGCGTCACCGACCCGGCCTCCCGGGACGTCTTCCTGACCCCGGACCCCGCGACGGTGCGGATCGTGCCCTGGTACGAGGAGCCGACGGCCCAGATCATTTGCGACGCCCGCTACTTCGACGGCACACCGGTCGAGTTCGCCTCGCGCAATGTTCTGCGCCGGGTTCTCGACCTCTACGCCGAGAAGGGCTGGCGGCCGATCGTCGCCCCGGAGCTGGAGTTCTTCCTGGTCGACGTCAACACCGACCCGGACTACCCGCTGGAGCCGCCCGTCGGACGCAGCGGCCGCCGCGAGACCTCGCGTCAGTCCTACGGCGTCGATGCGGTCAACGAGTTCGATCCGATCTTCGAGGACGTCTACGACTTCTGCGAGGTCCAGGGTATCGACATCGACACCCTGACCCACGAGGCGGGCTCGGCGCAGATGGAGATGAACTTCAACCACGGCGACGCCATGGAGCTGGCCGACCAGACCTTCCTGTTCAAGCGCACGGTCCGCGAGGCCGGTCTGCGCCACAAGGTCTACGCCACCTTCATGGCCAAGCCGATGCAGGACGAGCCGGGCAGCTCGATGCACATTCACCAGAGCCTGCTCAACGCCAAGACCGGCCGCAACCTCTTCGCCCAGAGCAACGGCAAGAACACCAGCTTGTTCAACACCTATATCGGCGGCCTTCAGAAGCACGTGCCGGCGATGATGCCGCTGTTCGGTCCCAACGTGAACTCCTACCGGCGCTTGATTCCCTTTTCCGATGCCCCGATCAACACCCACTGGGGCAACGACAACCGGACCGTCGGCCTGCGGGTGCCCCATTCCGATCCCGGCGCCCGCCGGGTCGAGAATCGGATCGCCGGCGCTGACGCCAATCCCTACCTGGCGATCGCCGCGACCCTGGCCTGCGGCTACATCGGGATGACCGAGAAGATCAAACCCCGGCCGCCGGTCGAGGGCAGCGCCTACCGCCTCGCCCACACCCTGCCGCGCACGCTCTACGATGCCCTGCAGCGCTTCACCGGCAGCCGGGCGATCAAGCCGGTGCTGGGCGAGGGCTTCATCGACGCCGTGGCCCTGGTCCGCTCGACCGAGCTCGAGGCCTACCAGCAGGTGATCTCGTCTTGGGAACGCGAGCACCTTTTGTTAAACGTATAGGTCGAGACTTGAGATTGGACCCATGGTCGAGGCCACGCACAGAGAGATCCGCTTCGGGGCAAGCCCCGCATCGCAGCTCAGCCGCTACGCCGAGCTGATGATTCTCTGCGCCCGCATCGGCTTCAATCCCTGACGGCCGCTGGATCCTTGCCCGCTCCGGGCCCCGTTTAGCTTCCAGCACAATGCCAGTCAGGAGACGAGAAGATGACAGCCCAACCCGCACGTAACTCCACAACCTGGTGGCGCGAATCCGACAGCCGCCACCACCTGCACCCCTTCACCGACACCAAGGCGCTGAGCGAGAAGGGTGGAAGCCGGGTCATCACTTCGGCCGAAGGCGTCTACCTCGCCGATTCCGAGGGCAACCGCATCCTGGACGGCATGGCCGGGCTGTGGTGCGTCAACGTCGGCTACGGCCGCAAGGAGTTGGCCGAGGTTGCCTACAAGCAGATGCTGGAGCTGCCCTACTACAACACCTTCTTCCAGTCGGCGACGCCGCCCTCGATCGAGCTGGCCGAGAAGCTGGCCGAGATCACCCCGGCAGGGCTGGACCGCGTGTTCTTCGCCTCCTCCGGCTCCGAAGCCAATGACACCATCGTGCGCATGGTCCGGCACTTCTGGAACCTTGCGGGCAAGCCGGAGAAGAAGACCTTCATCTCGCGGACCTTCGGCTATCACGGCAGCACCATGGCGGCGGCCAGCCTGGGCGGCATGTCGGCAATGCACGGTCAGGCCGACCTGCCCCTGCCCGGCTTCGTCCACGTCACCCCGCCCTATTGGTACGACTACGGTGGCGATCTCTCGCCCGAGGAATTCGGCCGCCAGTCGGCCAAGGCGGTCGAGGACAAGATCCTGGAGCTCGGCCCGGAAAGCGTCGCGGCCTTCATCGGCGAGCCGATCCAGGGCGCCGGCGGCGTGATCATCCCGCCGGAGACCTACTGGCCGGAGATCCAGCGGATCTGCAAGGAACACGACGTGCTGCTGATCGCCGACGAGGTGATCTCGGGCTTCGGGCGCACCGGCGCCTGGTTCGCCTGCGAGCTCTTTGACATCAGGCCCGACCTGATGAC
>JASJAL010000396.1 GCA_030067055.1 Kiloniellales bacterium
GCCGCCCTGCAGCAGCTCAAGGCCCAGGGCCTGGTCTCCGCGACCCAGGGCGGCAGCACCCGGATCATCGCCAGCTCGGAAAGCCTCGACCGCGGCCTGGGCCGGCTGGTCCGGGCCGACCTGCGCAACCTGCTCGATCTCGCGGAGCTGAGGGCACAGCTCGAAGCCTGGGCGGCGCGCCGGGCGGCGCGGCTGGCCAAGCCCGAACAGATCGAGGAGATCGCCCGGCTCTTCGAGGTCATGGCCGATCCAGCGCGCGACCCGAAGCACAAGGCCGAGGACGACTTCGCCTTCCACATGGCCATCGCCCGGGCCTCGGACAGCCCGGTCTACCTTCACTTGCTGAGCGTCCTGGGCGACATCTTCAGCGAGAACTGCGCCTTTCACCGCTTCGAGCTTTGCCCGACGCCGGCGGACGACCGCAGGTTCCTGGCCGAGCATCGGGCGGTATTGGAGGCAATCCGGGCCGGCGACGAAGCGGCGGCGGCCAAGGCCATGACGGACCATCTTTCCTCGGTGATCGCCGCCTATGCGGCCCTCCCGGAGCGGACCGCGTCTGCCGCCGGGGGCAGCCAGCGATGACAGCACTGGAGCCCCGGGCCTTTCTGCGCAAGCTGTTCCAGGCCGCGCTGGATGCCGCCGACCCGGCCCTCGTGGTACCGCCGCACCTGCCGGCGCCGCCCACGGGACGGATCATTGTGCTCGGCGCCGGCAAGGCCTCGGCGGCCATGGCTTCGGCGGTCGAGGCGAACTGGCCGCCGGCGCGACTGGACGATCTCTCGGGCCTTGTCGTGACCCGCTACGGCCACGGCACGGATTGCCGCCGGATCGAGATCGTCGAGGCCGCTCATCCGGTGCCCGACACGGCCGGCCGGCGGGCAGCGGAGCGCATTCTGGCGCTCGCCCGGAATGCAGGACCAGATGACCTCGTGCTCTGCCTGATCTCCGGCGGCGGCTCGGCGCTGCTGTCCCTGCCGGCACCGGGTCTGACCCTGGAGGACAAGCAGGAGGTCTCGCGCGACCTGCTGCGCTGCGGGGCGACGATCTCGGAGATGAACTGCCTGCGCAAGCACCTCTCGGCGATCAAGGGCGGCCGCCTGGCCGCCGCCGCGGCCCCGGCCACGGTGCTGAGCCTGCTGATCTCCGACGTGCCGGGCGACGACCCGGCGACCATCGCCTCCGGCCCGACCGTACCCGACCCGACCAGCTTCGCCGAGGCGCGCGCGGTCTTGGAGCGCTACGGCATCGAGCCGCCCAAAGCGGTCCGTCGGCACCTGGAGGCCGCCGAAGACGAGAGCCCGAAACCGGGCGACCCCCGGCTCGCCGGCGCCGAGACGATCATGGTCGCGCGCCCGATGGGCTCCCTGGAGGCCGCCGCCGAGGCCGCCCGGGCGGCCGGCGTCGAGACCCGGATCCTGGGCGACGACCTCGAGGGCGAGGCCAGAGACCTAGGCCGGCAACAGGCCGAAGCGGCGCTGGCCCTGACGCCGGTCGAGCGTCCCCTGGTCCTGCTCTCCGGCGGCGAGACCACGGTCACCCTGACCGGCAAGGGCCGGGGCGGCCGCAACGCCGAGTACCTGCTCGGCCTGACCCTCGCTGCCGCGGGCGACCCGCGGCTCTACGCCATCGCCTGCGACACCGACGGCATCGACGGCTCGGAGGACAACGCCGGAGCCCTGACCGGGCCGGACAGCCTGCGGCGGGCGCGGGAGCTCGGCATCGACCCCGAGGCCTGCCTGGCCAGCCACGACAGCTTCGGCTACTTCCAGGCGCTGGACGATCTGGTGATCACCGGCGCGACCTTGACCAACGTCAACGACTTCCGCGCCATCCTCCTGCTGCCGAAATAGGCGGCAACCCCAAGAAATGTCCTCGGGATTTCACAAAAGGACGCTAATCTTTCCGCATGCGACGTATACGTAAAGCCAAGATCGTGGCCACCCTCGGGCCCTCCTCCTCGGACGCCAAGACCATTCGCGCCCTGGTCGAGGCCGGTGCCGACGTGTTCCGCCTGAACTTCAGCCACGGCACGCAAGACGACCACCGGGCCCGCCTAGACGTGATCCGCAACCTGGAACGCGAGCTCGACCATCCGATCGGGGTCCTGCTCGACCTGCAGGGGCCAAAGCTGCGGGTCGGCGAGCTGGTGGGCGGCGAGGCCAGCTTGGCCCCCGGCGCGCACTTCCGCCTGGACCTGGATCCGGCACCCGGCGGCGCCGAGCGTGCGCCCCTGCCACACCCGGAGATCTTCGAGGCCCTGGCGACCGATGCCGAGATCCTGCTCGATGACGGCAAGCTGCGCCTTCGGGTGACCAAGCTCGGCCGCGACTTCGCCGACACCGAGATCGTGACCGGCGGCACCCTAAAGGACCACAAGGGCGTCAACCTGCCGGGCGTGGTCATGAACATCTCGCCCCTGACCGAGAAGGACCGGCGCGACCTGCAGTTCGGCCTGGATCTCAGCGTCGACTGGGTCGCGATGTCCTTCGTCCAGCGCCCGGAGGACATTGCAGAGGGCCGCCGCCTGATCGCCGGCCGGGCCGCGATCATGGCCAAGATCGAGAAGCCGGCGGCGCTGAACCATCTCTCGGAGATCGTCGAGAGCGCCGACGGCTTCATGGTCGCCCGCGGCGACCTGGGCGTCGAGCTGGCGCCCGAAGAGGTGCCCGGCCGCCAGAAGGAGATCATTCGCCTCTGCCGCCTGGCCGGGAAGCCGGTGATCGTCGCCACACAGATGCTGGAGTCCATGATCGCGGCCCCGGCCCCGACCCGTGCCGAAGCCTCGGACGTGGCCACCGCGGTCTACGACGGCGCCGATGCGGTCATGCTCTCCGCCGAGTCCGCGGCCGGCGACTATCCGGTCGAGGCGGTTCAGATGATGGACCGGATCATCGCCCGAACCGAGAGCGACCGCTTCTACGCACCGATCATCCAGGCTCTGCACCCGGAGCCCGAGAAGACTGCACCGGACGCAATCTCCGCCGCCGCCGCCCAGGTCGCCGAGACCATCTCGGCGGCGGCCATCGTCAGCTACACCACTTCGGGCTCGACCGCCCTGCGCGCCGCCCGGGAGCGCCCGGTGGTGCCGATCCTGGTCCTGACCTCGCAGCTGACGACGGCGCGCCAGCTGGCCCTGCTCTGGGGCGCGCACAGCGTCCATACCGCCGACGTGCGGGACTTCCAGGAAATGGTCGGCAAGGCCTGCCGGCTGGCCGCGAAGGAGAAGCTGGCGGAGAGCGGCGACCGCCTAGTGATCACCGCCGGCGTGCCCTTCGGCACCCCGGGTGCGACCAACGTCCTGCGCATCGCCTGGGTGGGCTAATACCAAGGAGCGTTGATACTGACTCATTTGACTGGGTTTGCTTGCCCGACCGCAAGGGTCACTCGGCTCCGGCCGGGACGGCGGCGAGACGGTCCCGCCGCGCGCGGCGCAGCGAGTCGAAGGTGAAGATCGCCAGAGCCGTCCAGATACAGAGGAAAGTGATCAGGTGGGCCCGGGTGAAGGGCTCGCCGAAGGCAAAGATAGCCAGAAAGAACTGACAGCTGGGCGCCAGGTACTGGAACATGCCGACCGTCGAGAGCCGCAGGCGCCGGGCCGCGCTGGTGAAGAACAGAAGCGGCGTCGCCGTAACCAGGCCCGAGGCGAGCAGCAGCAGCACGTCGGTCGTGGAGCCACTGCCGAAGAACCCGGTCCCGCCGCCGATCGCCAAGAGGTAGACCACCGCCACCGGCAGGATCAGCGTGGTCTCGACCAGCAGGCCCTCGGCCGAGCCGATCCGGACGGTCTTGCGGATCAGGCCGTAGAGCCCGAAGGTCACGGCCAGGGACAGGGCGACCCAGGGCAGGCCGGCAGCATCGAGGCTAAGGTTCAGGACCCCCAGTGCGGCCAGCGCCACGGCGACCCCCTGGAGCGGCGAGAGGCGCTCGCGCAGGACCAGGACACCCAGGAGCACGCTGATCAGCGGATTGATGAAGTAGCCGAGGCTGGTCTCCAGGACCCGCTCCGCCACCACCGCCCAAATGTAGATGAACCAGTTGACGGAGATCAGCGCGGTGCTGAGGCCCAGCATCGCCAGGGTCTGGCGATCGCGAAGCGCCCGCCAGACCGTAGGCCATCCGCCCGTGAAGGTCACCAGTGCCGCCAGTAGGGCAACGGTCCAGATCACCCGATGGGCCAGCACGTCCAGCTCCGGGATATGGTCGACGGCTTTGAAATAGACCGGATTGACCCCCCAGAGACCGAAGGCCGCGAGCGCGAAGAGCACCCCGGAGATCCCTTGCCGCCTGTCGTCCTGCTTGGTCATTCGCCCCTCTGCCCGCACGAGTGACCGAAGTCTAGCCGAGCCGGCCCGCGAAGGCGCATGCCGCCTTCGCATGGCCGGCATGCGGGCGCCCGGCGAGGTTCAGATCGCGCTGTCTTCGAGCAGCTTGCGCAGAGCCTCGACATTGACCCGCGCGCCGGGCATCTGCGGGTTCACGTCCAGCGCGGCCTCGAAGGCGGTCAAAGCCTCCTCGTTGCGCCCGAGGTCGTGGAGAATCATCCCGCGCCCGGAGAGCGCGCCGAAGTGGCGGGGCTCCAGTTCGAGGGTGCGGACGATGTCATCCAGCGAGTTCTGGTAAGCACCCATGAGGTAATAGAGCGTCGCCCGCTTGTTCCAGCCCTCGGCGAATTCCGGGGCCAGCTCGACCATGCTGTCGAAGCTGCGCAAGGCGGCCGGATAGTCGCGCCGCTGCATCGCGGCGACGCCTTCGGCCATCAGCGCATTGATGACGTCATCGTCGGAGCTCAGCCAGATCTTCCAGATCGCGTGCTCGACGGCGCGCGCCACCACGGGATCGGGAGCGTGATAGAGCTGCTCGAACAGCCGGTCGAGACGCGGGTCGTCCTGGTCGGCCGCGGCCGGCATCGCCAGACCGAGAAACAGAAGCAAGACGATTGCAGTTCGAGCCATCACGTACTCTAGTATGCCGCAGATCCCGAGGCGGACGCAGGTGTTTTTCGGGATCCCTAAGAGTCATCTACGCAGGATCGGGGAGCCGGGATGTCGGTCAGCCAATACTTCTCTTCGGACTACGCCGAGGCACGGCGAAAGTTCCTGGACGCCGCGCAGGCCGCCGGCGCCCGGATCGAGCACCACGAGAACCCGAACCGCGGCCCCGGGGGCGAGGCACTCTTCGCCGATGCCGCCTGGCTGGGCCCCGAGACCGCGCGCAACCTTTTGGTGACGATCTCGGGCACCCACGGCGCCGAGGGCTTCTGCGGCTCCGGGGTGCAGGTCGGCTGGCTGGAAAGCGGACTGCATGGAGAGCTGCCGGCCGACACGGCGGCCCTGATGATCCACGCCATCAATCCGCATGGCTTCGCCTGGATCCGCCGGGTCACGGAGGACAACGTCGACCTCAACCGCAACTTCGTCGACCACGCCGCCCCCCATCCGGACAACCCGGGCTACCGCGACCTGGCCGAGATCCTCTGCCCGGCGGAGTGGAACGACTCGGTGATCGCCGAGACCGAGGCGCAGCTGGCCGCCTATGGCGAGCGCGAAGGCGGCCACGCCCTGCAGATGGCAATCTCCGGCGGCCAGTACAGCCATCCCGACGGGATCTTCTTCGGCGGCCAAAGGGACACCTGGTCGCGTCGGACCTTGCTCGAAATCCTGGGCCGCATCCCCGCCTCCGCGGAGCAGATCGCGATCATCGACTACCACACCGGCCTGGGACCTCGCGGCTACGGCGAACGGATCTGCGCCCACCTCCCGGACAGCGGTGCCCTGAAGCGGGCCGAGCAGTGGTACGACGGCGACATGACCTGCCCCAGCCTCGGCACCTCCTCGGCCTGCGAGCTGAACGGGGTCAACCTCCAGGGCATGGAGCGAGCGCTGTCCGAACTCGCGGTGACCGGCATCGCGCTGGAGTTCGGGACCCTGCCGACGCCCCTGGTCCGCCGGGCCCTGCGCGCCGACAACTGGCTTCACGTCCACGGCGAACCGGATTCGCCCAAGGGTAGGGCGATCAAGGCGGATATCCGCGAGGCCTTCTATCAGGACGCCGACGACTGGAAGCAGATGATCTGGGACCGCGCGATCGAAACCCAGCGCCTGGCCCTGCGGGGCATGGCGGAATCCTGACAGCGGCAGATCACGCCGACAGCGGTACGGCCATCAGGCGCTCAGCGGCTGCAGCAGCTCCTGGGTGCCGTCCTCGGGCAGGACGCTGATCTTGAAGAAGCGGTAGATCTCGCGGAGGCGATCCAGGGTGATGCCCTCGCGCTGCTCGACCGCCAGGGGATGGTCGGTCGGCTCCAGCTCGATGAAGGGCCGCAGGCCGCCGTCGCGCAGGTGGGCGCGCGCCTTCAATTCGGTGGTCTTGGGGAAGAGTTCGATGTTGCTCGAGAACCAGCCCAGGAAGGAGCCCTCCTCGGCCCGGCGGTCGGCGTCGTAGAGCTCGACGAAGCGATCGAAGTCCGCCTCGCCCAGGGACACCCAGGTCCCCCAGGCGAAGACCTCCTCGGTCCCGATCACCGGGATCTCGAGGCAGCCGCGCACGAAGAACCACTTGTCGTCGATCACGCAGGAATCGCTGGTCAGCTCGCAGCGCTCTTCGCGCTCGGTCTCGGGCACGTCCAGGTAGAAGACAGGATAGGACCAGCCGATATCCGGGATGCCGCTATGGAAATCACCGCAGCTGGCGCACTTGAAACGAAACATCAATCCGTCCTCCGGACGCGGCCCTGACGCCGCCTGAACGCAGGCGGCCGAACCCGCAAGGGACGGGTTCCCGGTGCCGCCAAGACCGAGTTCCGGCAGCTTGCCGCAAGGTGGTGGACATTTGGTGAAAGCCGCCCCGAAGAATGACTAAGCCTCTTCGCCTATACCATTTTCGGGAAGAGGCGCCGCCCTCTTCGCCCATAGATTGCTCCAGGATGCCGTGGCGGGCGCGATCGGGACGGCGGCGGTCAGCACTCCAGGTTGCGCCGCCTGGTCCTTTCCGGCGGACGCTCGAAAGGCTGATTCAGGGGCAGGATCCAGTCGGCCGGCCAGAGGTCCCGCTCGACCGTGACCA
>JASJAL010000397.1 GCA_030067055.1 Kiloniellales bacterium
TCCACCGGGAAGGGGCAATCGCAGTCGTAGGAGTAGATTTCGAAGGCTTGCGGCAGGCGAAGGGTCGAGCGCTGCGCGTCAGTGAGTCTCGCCTCTTCCGGAACGGTCTGATCGATTGGGGCGGCCAGGCCCTGGCGCCAGACGAAAAGGGCGCAGTCTGCGTCCTTGCCCTGCCAGTCGGACAGCAGCGCGCCGCAGACGGGACAGCTGATGTGCGGATCGGGAATGAAAGTGTCGAACATTCCCATGTTTGGCCTCGTCCCGGACCCTCAGCCCTCCAGCCCCACCAGCGCCCGGGCGAAATCGCGGGCGTCGAAGGGGCGGAGGTCGTCGATGCCTTCGCCGACGCCGACGGCGTGGACCGGCAGGCCGAAGCGCTCGGCCAGCGCGACCAGGACGCCGCCGCGGGCCGAGCCGTCGAGCTTGGTGATGACCAGGCCGGAGATCTCGACCAGCTCCTTGAAGGTCTCGACCTGGGCGTGGGCGTTCTGGCCGGTGGTCGCATCCAGGACCAGCAGGCAATCGTGGGGTGCCGAGGGGTCGAGCTTGCGGATCACCCGGATCACCTTCTCCAGCTCGGCCATCAGCTCAGAGCGGTTGTGCAGGCGTCCGGCGGTGTCGATCAGCAGGATGTCGTCGCCCTCGCTCCGGGCAGTCTCCAGGGCCTCGTAGGCGAGACCCGCGGCGTCGGCACCGGGCGCCTTGGCGACCACCGGGCAGCCGGTGCGCTCGCCCCAGATCTTGAGCTGCTCGATGGCGGCGGCGCGGAAGGTGTCGCCGGCTGCCAAGCGGACCCTCTTGCCCTCGCCCCGCCACTGGGCGGCCAGCTTGCCGATGGTCGTGGTCTTGCCGCTGCCGTTGACACCGGTCACCAGCACCACGTGAGGCCGCTGCGCCGGGTCGGGGCTGAGCGGCTTGGCGACCGGCGCCAGCACCCCGGCGATGTCCTCGGCCAGGGCGCCGCGCACCTCTTCCGGCGCGACCTCCTTGTCGAAGCGGGACTTGGCCAGGTTGGCGGTCAGGCGCGCTGCGGTGGCGACGCCGAGGTCGCTTGTGATCAGCAGCTCTTCCAGCTCCTCCAACGCGGCGTCGTCCAGCTTGCGCTTGTTGAAGATGCCGGCGATGCCGTCGCCGAGCTTGCCGGAGGAGCGGCTGAGCCCGGCCCGCAGGCGGCTGAGCCAGCCGCCCTTCTTTTCGGTCGTCGTCTCGCTCACGCGCCGGCGCCGACCAGCCGGCCGTCCTTCACCGCGGTGAGGCGCAGGGTCCGGATCTCGCCGGGCTCACCCCCGGACAGCGCGACCGGCGCGAAGTGTTCCGTGCGGCCGAAGCCCGGCTTCTCGACCAGGACCTCGGCGGTCGTGCCGACTTGTGCTTCCAGGAAGTGCGCCACGGCACGCTCCCCCGCCGCGCGCAGCCGGGCGGCGCGCGCCTTGCGCAGCGGCTTGGCGACCACCGGCATCTTGGCGGCCGGCGTGCCGGGCCGTTCCGAATAGGGAAAGACGTGCAGGTAGGTCAGGCCGGTCTCCGCGACGATGTCGAGCGTGTTCTCGAACATCACCTCGGTCTCGGTCGGGAAGCCGGCGATGATGTCGGCGCCGAAGACCACGTCGGGTCGTGCGGCCCGGGCGCGGCGGCAGGTCTCGATCACGTCGGCGCGCAGGTGACGGCGCTTCATGCGCTTCAAGATCAGGTCGTCGCCCGACTGCAGCGAGAGGTGCAGGTGCGGCATGAAGCGCGGTTCCTCGGCCAGCAGGCCGAAGACCTCGTCGTCCAGCTCGACCGGATCGACCGAGGACAGGCGCAGGCGCGGCAGCTCGGGCACCTGGGCCAGCAACCGCCGGATGGTGTGGCCCAGACTCGGCCGGCCGGGCAGGTCCTTGCCGTAGTCAGTGACGTCGACCCCGGTCAGCACCACCTCGGCCACGCCGGACTCGGCCAGGGCGCGAACCTGCGTCACGATCTCGCCCAGCGGCACCGAGCGGCTGGGGCCGCGGCCGAAGGGGATGATGCAGAAGGTGCAGCGGTGGTCGCAGCCTTGCTGGACCTGGATGAAGGCCCGGGTCCTGGCCTCGAAGCCCTGGATCAGGTGGGCCGCGATCTCCCGCGCCTCCATGATGTCGTTGACCCGGACCCGCGCGTCTGCGCCGGTCGGGCCGGGCAGGAAGCTCTCGGCCTGCAGCTTCTCCTCGTTGCCGAGGACCTGGTCGACCTCGGCCATGGCAGCATAGGCGGCGGGGTCGATCTGGGCCGCGCAGCCGGTGACGATGATCCGGGCCTCGGGCCGCTGGCGCCGCGCCTTGCGGATCGCCTGGCGGCACTGCCGCTCGGCCTCCGCCGTCACCGCGCAGGTGTTGACGATCACCGCATCGCCCAGTCCCGCCGCCCGCGCATGCCCCCGCATCACCTCGGACTCATAGGCGTTCAGCCGGCAGCCGAAGGTCAGGATTTCGGTGTCCTTCGCCGCCTGAGCCTCGCCCTTCGACAGGCTCAGGACGAGGGGGTCAATCGTCCGGTTCGGGCGCTGAGCGTTCATGACAGCAGCTCCGCACCCAGGGTCCCGCTGAAGGCGGTGGTGGTGGGGCCGGTCATGAGGACGTGGCCGTCCTCGCGCCAGTCGATCTCGAGCTCGCCGCCGTCCAGGATCACCATTGCGCTGCGGCCGGTCAGGCCGCGGCGGGCGGCGGCCACGACGGCGGCGCAGGCGCCGCTGCCGCAGGCGCGGGTAATGCCGACGCCGCGCTCCCATACCCGGAAGCGCAGGCGTTCGGGGCCGAGGACCTGGGCGACGCCGATGTTCGCGCGCTCGGGGAAGAGCGGGTCCCGCTCCAGCTGCGGGCCTAGGCTGGGAAGGTCGACCGTCTCGGCGTTTTCGACGAAGAAGGTCGCGTGCGGATTGCCGAGGTTGGTCGCGACCGGGTCGTGGAGCGGCCCCAGGGCCAGGCCCAGGTGCAAGGTGTCGCGCGGCTCGGCCAGGGGGATCTCGGCCCAGGCCGTGCGCGCCGGACCCATGTCGACGGCGACCCGGCCATCCTCAGCCGCGCTCGCCTCCAGCAGGCCGGCGACGGTCTCGATGGCGACCGCGTCGCGGCCGGTCTCGGCCATGACCAGGCGGGCGACGCAACGGGTGCCGTTGCCGCAGGCCTCGGCCTCGCCGCCGTCGGCGTTGCGGATCCGCAAGAAGACCTCGGCGCGGCCGTTGGCCGGTGGCTCCAGGATCAGGAACTGGTCGCAGCCGACCCCCAGGCGCCGGTCCGAGATGCGCTGCCAGGCCTCGGCCGGCAGGTCGATGGGCGCAGGTCGCCCGTCGAGCACCACGAAGTCGTTGCCCAGGCCGTGCATCTTGATGAAAGCCAGCTCCGCCATGCCCGGGTTATAGGGTCCCGGCGGCCGGCGAGTCCACAGGCTTGCCGCGCGGCTGCGGCGGCGCCCCGCCTCGGAAGCGCCACAGTCGCGCCCCATTGGCGTCCGGCTTCGGCCACAGGCTGAGGGTCCTTCATCCACTGGTTGAAAGGGGGGATCCCTCATGAAATCTCAAAATCTGACCGTCCTGGGCACCGGCCTGGGGCTCGCGCTGTTCTTATCGGCTTGCGAATATCACACCCAGACAACCTCGGGCTCGCAGTATCTCGCGAGATACGCCGGCGGTGAGGCCGCGCCTGTCGCCGGCGCTTCGACGGCTGGCACCGGGTCGGACAGTTCCGTCGCCACCCCTACCGAGGTCACCGATGCCGACATCCTCGCCGCCGCCAATGTCGAGCCGACCCTAATGTTTCCGGCCCGGATCGGTCTCGCGCGGATCGACCAGGGTCAGCTTTCCCCGATTCCCGCCGAGGAGGCGGCGGTCTGGCAGGAAATGTCCGAGCGTCTCGGCCCGGCCTGGGGCCAGTTCTTGCCGATCAGTCCGATGATCGCCGCCCTGGCGAGCCCGGTTGCCGGCTCGAACGCTTGCCGAAGCCATTTCGACTGCCTGCGCGAGACCGTGCAGACCATCCGCCTTGGCGCGGCGCGGCAGCACCTGGATGTGGTGCTGATCTACGAGTCTTTCGGCAAGAGCCAGGAGCGCAGCAACCCGCTCGCCATCACCAAGCTCGCCCTGATCGGCTTCTTCTTCCCGACCGAGGACGTCGAGGCAGAGGGCATGGCCCAGGCAGTCCTGGTCGACGTGCGCAACGGCTATCATTACGGCACGGCGACCGCGGTGTCCGACAAGCCCGCCTATACGATCTCCTCTGTCGGCAACACCGACAATGCCCACGCCGAGACTCAGGCCGAAGTTCGCTTGGCGGCGGTTGCGGCACTTACCAAGGAGGTCGAGAAGATGGCTGTCGACCTGCGCCGCGACCTGGAGGCCCGGAACCTGCCGAAGCTCTATCAGCAATGACCGACACCGCCGGGGCGCCCCTTTAAGGCGCCCCGGCCGCTTGACCTGGGTGCGCCGCGTCCCTAAGTTCGCGCCAACCAAGCGCCAGGGATGAAACCCAGGCGACCCCGGGTGCCGGGGCGCTCCGCCAGTCCGCGAGTTTCGCGCACTGGCGCGAAAGGCGTTTGGGCGGATGCATTGTGCCTCGTCCTGAGCTTGTCGAAGGGCGAGGCGGCTCGATCGAGACGGCACTCATGCTTCGACAGGCTCAGCATGAGGCGTGGGATTAGGACCGGAAGATGTTCGACAGTCTACAAGATCGCCTGGGCAAGGTCTTTCAGGGCCTGACGCGCCGCGCCTCGCTCTCGGAAAGCGACGTCACGGCGGCGCTGCGCGAGGTCCGCGTCGCGCTGCTGGAGGCCGACGTCGCGCTGCCGGTGGTCAAGGACTTCGTCGACCGGGTCAAGGAGAAGGCGGTCGGCCAGGAGGTCCTGCGCTCGGTCACGCCGGGCCAGATGGTGGTCAAGATCGTCAACGACCAGCTGGTCGAGATGCTTGGCAAGGAGGCCGAGCCGGTCAACCTGGCCGCGACTCCGCCGGTGCCGATCCTGCTGGTCGGCCTGCAGGGCTCGGGCAAGACCACCAGCTGCGCCAAGATCGCCCTGCGCCTCAGGGACCGCGAGAAGAAGAAGGTCCTGATGGCCTCGCTCGACGTCCGCCGGCCGGCGGCCCAGGAGCAGCTCAAGGTCCTGGGCGAGCAGGCCGCGATCGCGACCCTGCCGATCGTCCCAGGCGAGCCCCCGGTCGCCATCGCCAAGCGGGCGCTGCAGAGCGGCGCCCTGGAAGGCTACGACGTGGTCCTGCTCGACACCGCCGGCCGCCTGGCGATCGACGAGGAGCTCATGGCCGAGGTCGCGGCGGTGCGCGACGCGTCCAAGCCGGCCGAGACCCTGCTGGTCGCCGACGCCATGACCGGCCAGGACGCGGTCACCGTGGCCGAGAACTTCCACGCCAAGGTCGGCCTGACCGGCATCGTGCTGACCCGGGTCGACGGCGACGCCCGCGGCGGTGCGGCGCTGTCGATGCGCGCGGTCACCGGCTGTCCGATCAAGCTGCTGGGCACCGGCGAGAAGCTCGACGCCCTGGAAGCCTTCCACCCGGACCGCATCGCCGGGCGCATCCTCGGCATGGGCGACGTGGTCTCGCTGGTCGAGAAGGCGGCCGAGACCATCGAGCAGGAAGACGCCGAGAAGCTGCTCAAGAAGATCGAGAAGGGCCGCTTCGACATGAACGACATGGCCCAGCAGATCCGGCAGATGACCAAGATGGGCGGCCTGCAGCAGATGCTCTCGATGCTGCCGGGCGTCCCCAACGTCCAGGACCAGCTGAAGAAGGCCAACGTCGACGAGAAGATGCTGACTCGCCAGCTGGCGATGATCGACTCCATGACCGTGGAGGAGCGGCGCCGGCCGGAGCTGATCAAGGCCTCGCGCCGGCAGCGCATCGCCAAGGGCTCGGGCACCACGGTGCAGGACGTCAACAAGCTGCTGAAGCAGCATCTGCAAGCCTCGAAGATGATGAAAAAGGTCAAGAAGCTCGGCAAGAAGGGCCTGGCCCGCGGCGGCATGCAGAGCATGCTGCCGCCCGGCATGGGCGGCCCCGGCGGCTTCCCGCGCTAGAGACGCGAAACGATGCTGAGCCACGTCACCTTCGGGACTAACGACATCGCGCGCGCCGGCGCCTTCTACAACGAGGTGCTCGGCCTGCTCGGGATCGTTCACCAGGAGTCCTACAAGGCGGCGCTGGGCTACGCGCGTAGGCGCGACGGCGCGCCCTGGATCTGGATCATGCGGCCCTTCGACCGGCTGCCGGCGACCTGGGGCAACGGCAGCCATTTGGCGCTGATGGCCGAAAGCCGCGACCAGGTCGACCTCTTTCACGCCGCGGCCCTGGCCTCGGGCGGCAAGGACGAAGGCGCGCCCGGCCTGCGCGCGCATTACGCCCCCGACTACTACGCGGCCTACGTGCGCGACCCGGACGGCAACAAGCTGCAGGCCGTCAACTACGGCGAGGGCCGGGTCATGGCCGAGGGCCAGGGCGCGATCTCCCACGTCACCCTCGGCAGCAACGATCTGGAACGGGCGCGCGGCTTCTACGACAACCTGCTGGCGAGCCTGGAGATCGAGAAGCTCTACGACGAGCCCGACGGCAGCGCCTACTGTCTGCCCAGGACCCAGAAGCCCGCCTTCTCGATCCGCCGGCCCGTCGACGGCCGGCCGGCGACCTGGGGCAACGGCACCCACGTGGCCTTTCTGGCGAAGACCCGGGCCCTGGTCGACGGCTTCTACGCCACAGCATTGGAGCTGGGCGCCGCCGACGACGGCGCGCCCGGGCCCCGGCCCCACTACGGCCCGACCTACTACGGCGCCTATGTCCGCGACCTGGACGGCAACAAGCTCCAGGCCGTGTGCCGCGCGCCCGACTGACCTAACAGCGAACATCGACCAACACGAGACCCGAGAAAGGAAGACCTGGAAATGTCCCTCAAGATCCGCCTGTCCCGCGGCGGGGCCAAGAAGCGGCCCTTCTACCGCATCGTCGTCACCGACTCCCGCAACGCCCGCGACGGCCGCTTCATCGAGCGGCTGGGCCACTACAACCCCATGGTCGCCAAGGACAACCCGGATCGCGTCCGCCTCGACGAGGAAAAGATCAAGGAATGGCTGTCCAAGGGCGCCAGGCCCAGCGACCGGGTCGCCCGCTTCCTGGGCGAGGCCAACATCATCGAGCTGCCCAAGCGGCGCGAGCAGACCAAGAAGAACCAGCCCAAGGCCAAGGC
>JASJAL010000398.1 GCA_030067055.1 Kiloniellales bacterium
CTGTCGCTCTTCACCACCGGCGCCGACCAGACCGTGCCGGAGTGGCTCTATGCCAAGATGGTTTCGGGCTACACGCCGTTGGTGCCGACCCTCGGCGCCTTGACGACCACGGGGGCGGCGATAATCCTGCTGCTCGGCTACACCGTGTTCATGCTGACCAGACGGATGCGCGCCTCATGACGCCTCAGGAAAAGATCGAGCTGGCCCGGAGCCTGCGCGGCGAGAGGCTGGCCCTGGAGGAAGTTCCCGTCGTCGACTTCGGGCCCTTCCTCGCCGGCGATCTCCAGGAGCGCCGGCGGGTGGCCGGGGAGATCGGTCGGGCCTGCCGCGACATCGGCTTCTTCTACCTGAAAAACCATGGAATTCCCGAGGCCATGGTGGAAGCGAGCTTCGCCGAGGCGAAGCGTTTCTTCGACCAGCCGGTGGTGCGCAAGCAGGAGATCGCGATCGAGAACTCCGCCTGCCACCGTGGCTATTTCGCGGTCGGCGGCGAGAACCTCGATCCAAGAAAGCAGACGGAAGCCGGAGACCTGAAGGAGGGGATTAAGATCGGCCGCGATCTCGGTCCGGCGCATCCGCGGGTCCGGCAGGGGTTGCCGCTGCACGGGCCTAATCAGTGGCCCGGCGGCCTTCCGGGCTGGCAGCAGACGATGCAGGCCTACTTCGATGCCCTGGAGGACCTCGGACGGCAGATCATGCGCGGCTTCGCGCTGGCCCTGGGTCTGGAAGAAGAGCATTTCACAGCGCTGCTGACCGAGCCGATGACCACCCTTGGCCCGCTGCACTATCCACCTCAGCACGGGCGGATTACCGAGAAGCAGATCGGCGCCGGCGCCCACACCGACTTCGGTTGCCTGACCATCCTGGCCCAGGACCCGGCAGGCGGCCTGCAGGTTCGGAACGCCGCAGGCAAGTGGATCGACGCGCCGCCAATTCCCGGGACCTTCGTGGTCAACATCGGCGACATGATGGCGCGCTGGACCAACGACCGCTTCGCCTCGACCTATCATCGGGTGATCAACACCTCGGGCCGGGAGCGTTACTCCATGCCCTTCTTCTTCGATCCGAACTTCGAGGCCGAGGTCGCCGTGCTGCCGACCTGCTGCGGGCCCGAGGATCCGCCGAAGTACCCGCCGACCACCGGTGGCCAGCACCTGCTGGACATGATCAACGAGACCTTCGAATACCATCGGGAGAAGGCCGATCCGCGCTGAGCCCGTAGAAATTGCGTCAGGCGTTGCAGGCCGATACAGGAATCCTGCAGGGGGACTTGACCGGACCTGTTGATAGGGGCGAGGTTTCTGGCCGGTCGGGCCGTCGGCACTCACGTGCCTCGGGCCCGGTCAGCGACCACAATAGGAACGCGGGGCCGCAGGCTCGCCCCGCAGCAGGGGGCGAAACTTGGCTCAGAAGGAGGTCGGCGGCGTCGTACCGGTCAATCCCAAGCTGCTTCAGCGTGGGAGCCCCTCCGACTACCACGAGTTCATCTTCCAATGGCTCTGCTACGAACTGGAGCTCTTGGGCGCCGAGGGACAGCTGAGCCCGGAGCGCCGGGCCGCCGCCAAGCGCCTGGTTGCCTACGTGGAGCGCCTGTCCAGCCGGCACGTCGGTTTCGGCATCGTCCTGGCCACGCGGCGCTATCTGCCGCACGCACGCTTCGACTGGCTGCGCTTCGAAAAGGAGTTCCGCAAGATCGTGGTGCGGTCCCTCGACGATCTCAACGCCAAGAAGAGCCGGCTGCTGCGCGACGGCAACCCGGACGACTTCGTCTTTCACGCGGTGCGCGTGCTGCTCGACGAGGCGACCCGCGAAGCCGTGGTCGCCTGGGAATAAGGGGCTATCTCGGGGATCAGCTGTCGGCGTCGTCGGGCCAGTCGCGCATGCGCGCCATGTCAGGCTTCGGCGCAGCCCAGCCCTCGCAATGGCGCAACTCGTGCTCCAGCAGCTCCTCGTTTCCCTCGGGAACCGCGACGATGCACCAGGGCCGCTGGCCGGCCCTCAGTTCGTGGTCCTTCGGGACCACCGAGCAGGCGTGATAGGGCGACAAGGTCACCACCGAGAACACGGCCGAGACCGGCGAGCGGGTGCTGGCCAGCTCCAAGCACTTGCCCCAGGCGGTGATCGAGTACTCGTAGAGGGTGATGTCCATGTTGTTGCGATCCCGCGGCTCGGCGATGCCCGAGATCAGGCGGGCCCGCGGCCCTTCCTTCTCCGGCATCGGCGCGACGCAGCCGGTCAGGGCAATCACTCCACTGAGTGCGGCGAAGGCCAAGCACTTGGAAGCAGTGCCGCCGCGTTGCCGGACCGCTTGCCCGAAGATGCCGGTGCGTCGTGAAAAGCCTGTCCGGATCGGATGATCTGCCATCGTGTGTTGCGTCCCTTGGAATCGCTTCGATAGGTCAGTTCGGGACGAGAGGCCGTGAAGGGCGCGGCTTCGTCGTCGCCGGCCGAATAGTGGGTGTGACGTGGTAAACGAACGCTGAAGGCAATAATGGCTTCGCGCCCGATTCGTCTGTTGCCTTTCTGTGAAAATCCTGTGTCGAGGACTTGCCATTTGGCGACAGAGCTTGATTTTTCCCTGTGGCGCGGACGCGCATCAAATGGCGCCGGTGGCTGCATTTGAAGATTCGCTCTCTTGAGCGAAGTGCCTGGAAGCGCTGGCATTTCGATGGGAATGGTAGGTGGCGGTCGCTCCGTGATCGAGATGCAGGCATGGGCGTCTTCCGCCCAACAAGTAACGCTGAAGATCACAGAGATTAAAACCGGCCCGCCGATTTACCCCATAGGACCTATGATTGGCGCGATTTGTTGAGTTTCTGGGAGCGTCAACAGATTTCGCGAGCCGACGGATGTTGTTATTGCGTGCCTTTCTCCTAAAATGGCACCCGATGAATTATCTACCGGAGGTTGTCGTGATTCCCCCCCGAGTCGTCACCAAGGTCCTCACAGTCCTCGCAGCGTCGCTTCTTCTGACCACTCAAAGCTTCGCGCAGAACAGCCTGAGCGAAGCCAAGCAGGAACGGAACCGGAGCACGGTCAGTGTGATCGGCGGCGGCATATCCGGCACCTACATTCGCTTCGCCACGGACTTGGCGAACGTTCTCGACGATCCCGAGAGCAACGACCTGAGAGTCCTGCCGATCGTCGGGCGTGGCGGCGGCCAGAACGTCCTGGACGTGCTGTTCCTGAAGGGCGTCGACATGGGGATCACCCAGCAGGACCATCTGACCTTCTTCAAGCAGGAGAACCCGGCGGTCTACGGCAACGTCGATCGCTACGTGCACTACGTCACCAAGCTCTACAACGCCGAGTTTCATCTGGTTGCGCGCAAGGAATTCAAGACCTTGGACGATCTGCGCGGCAAGACGGTCAACTTCTGGAAACCCTGGAGCGCCACCGACATCGGCGGCCGCACGGTCTTCAAGCTGATGGGCATCGAGGCCGACTTCATCAACATCGACACCCAGCTGGCGCTGGAGAAGATGAAGACCGGCGAAGTGGCCGCCACCAGCCTGCTCGCGGGTGCACCGGTCAAGGGCTACAAGGACCTCCTGTCCGACCAGGGTTTGCACTTCATCGGCGTCGATCCCAGCGACCCGAGGTATGCCAAGCTCTTGGAGGTCTACCTTCCGGCGTCGCTGAAGCACGAGGACTATCCGGGGCTGATTCCGCAAGGCGAGACGGTGCCTACGGTGGCTAGCGGCGCGGTTCTTGCCGTCTACAACTGGCCTCAGAACACGCCCCAGTACCGCAAGCTGGCGCGTTTCGTGAGAAAGTTCTTCGACAACTTCGAGAAGTTCCGCAAGGAGCCGCGCCATCCGAAGTGGCGCGATATCAACCTGGCGGCCGAAGTGCCGGGATGGACCCGGTTCAAGCCGGCGGAGGAATGGCTGGCCACCAACACCAAGGCGCCGGAAAGCGAGCTGAAGACCGCCTTCAATCGCTTCCTGACCAGCTTCCAGCAGTCCTCGGGCGTGCGGAACATCTCGGACCAGCAGAAGGACCAGCTCTTCGAGGAGTTCGTCCGCTGGTACAACACCCAGCAGTAGGACAGCCCGACTCCGAGGGAAGGCGGCGAGCTGCGCGATCCGTCTGATCCGTGGCGGATCCCGGCTGTCCTTGCCTTCGGCACAGATAGGGCTGCTGCGTGACCGGTGGTGGCGTTAGGAGCGTTCTGCCAGCTTCCGCTCCCAGGCCAGCGCGTCACGCACGATGCCGTGCAGGTCGTCGTGGCGGGCCCGCCAGCCGAGCTGCCGGCCGATCTGAGTCGCGTCGGCGACGATCTCGGCAACGTCGCCCGGGCGCCGGGGTCCGCTTCGGACCGCCAGGGGAGAGCCGGCGGCCTGTTCGACTGCCTCCAGGACCTGCTTGACCGAGTAGCCGCGGCCGTAGCCGCAATTCAGGGTCAAGTTCCGGCCCCGCGTCTCCAGGTCGCGAAGCGCGGCCAGGTGCGCTTCGGCCAGATCCGTGACATGGATGTAGTCGCGCACGCAGGTGCCGTCGGGCGTTTCGTAGTCGTCGCCGAAGATCTCCATCGACGGCCGCTGGCCCGCCGCGACCTCGCAAGCGACCTTGATCAAGTGGGTCGCGCCAGGGGTCGATTGACCGCTCCTGCCTTTCGGGTCGGCGCCGGCGACATTGAAATAGCGCAGCGCGGCATAGGCGAGATCGTGGGCCGCCGCGGCGTCGCGCAGGATCCACTCGGTCATCAGCTTCGAAGTTCCATAGGGACTTTCCGGTATGGCCGCCGCGGTTTCCGGCACCGGGCCACCGCTGACATTGCCGTAGACAGCGGCGGTCGAAGAAAAAACGAAGCGTCGCACTCCGGTCTCGACGCAGGTCTGAATCAGCCCGCGGCTATTGCAGGTGTTTTGCAAATAGTACTTCAGGGGGTTGGCAACGGACTCCGGGACCACGATGGCGCCGGCAAAATGCATCACGGCGGTGACACCATGGCCGTGGATCGTTTCCGCAACCAGCCGAACATCGCCGATGTCCCCCTCCACGAAGCCGGCCGCCGGCGCCACGGCGTCGCGCTGGCCGGTCGAGAGGTCGTCGACGACGACGACCGGATAGCCGGCCTCGAGCAAGGCGAGGACCACGTGACTGCCGATGTAGCCGGCGCCGCCGGTGACCAGAACCGCACCCGAAGTCATCGGCCGGCCCTCGTGGCCAGGCATTGCCCGCAGAGCGGTGGGCTCGGCCGTCCGACCTCCGGCGCACCGGTGACTCCCAGGAACGAGGAAACAGCGGCGCCTTCGAGCTCGGGCCTGGTGGTTCGCAGGGTCGGGACGGGGGTTCCTTGCCGTGGTTGCATCTTCGACTAGCTCCTGGGCGTGCGGGCAGCAATCAGAGCCTTCAGGTGCTCCTCAATGCCGCTCTTGGCAATCACGTTCGGCCAAGTGAAGGGGCAGGGATCCGGGATCGGACCGCTCACGATCTCTTCCGGTTCAGGCGCCGTGGCGAAGACATCGCCGGAGGTCACTGTGGCGCCTATGTCGTATCGCTGGATCGTCGCCAGGTTCATCGGGCTGTCGTTCGCCAGGATAGGGCGGCCAAGGGCGGCGTACTCGATCAGCTTGGTCGGAGTCTGATAGCAGTGCGGCCGATGGGAAGGGAAATAGCTCACCGCCACCCGGCTTCTCATGACCAAATCGAAGGTCTCGGATTGGGATAGCCGGCCCGTGAAGACGACATTCTCGTGGCCCATGAACTCTCGGATGATGCTCCGCTCGGCGGGTCCGATCAACAGGAGCTGGCGCCCGCGAGGATAGCGCCGGAGGAAGGATCGAATCAGCGCATCGAGGCGTCGGTCCTTAGTTATCGCCCCGATGTAGACGAAGTCGAAGTCCGGCGATTCCGGTGCCAATTGCTTCGCCCTTGCGACCAGCGTGGGGGGCACGCCCATGCCGACATAGAGCTGCGGCACGTCGTCCGTGAAGCCGATCGTCTGTGCCATGACCTCGTTCTGGAGGATCCGCAGGTCCGGCTTGAAGTAGCAGAGCGCCTTCAGGCGATCCTTCAGCGGTGCTAGCGGGCCGACGGACAGGGAGCGGTAGTCGTGGATCGTGGCCAAGGCGGGCGGCACCCGAAAGGGATAGAAGCCCATCATGGACCAGAGAATACTGCGCGCCGGGTCGCCCTGATCGAGGTACTGGCGCAGCGAGGTCTCCCTTATCTCGTAGCGATCGGAGAAGAAATCCCGGTAGCCGCGGATCGTCGGGTATATGGCTTTGCCATCGTGTATGAAGTTTATGATGTAAGACATCAATTTAGATGGAGAACTATCTCCGGCCGCAATCGGATTGCGGCTGCTCCCCGGCTCCCGGTCGTGCCCGGAGCAAGCAGAGCACGGTCGGGTCCACGGCCAAATGTCGGACGGCGAACCACCGGGTCCAGACGACCAGGGCGACCTGACCCAAGGCGCTTCCCACGGCGGCGCCCAGGGGTCCCAAGACGGGGATCAGCAAGACCTGCGCGAGCACCATGGCGATCCGCGTGCTTCCGAGAATCTGCAGGTACTTGCGCTCATGACCGGTCATCGTTAGCAGCAGGTTGGCGGGACCCGCCAAGACATTGATCACGAATCCGGCGGAGAGGATTGCCAGGATCAAGTGGCTTTCGGCGAAGCTGGGCCCGAAGAGACTGAGCAAGAGGTCTCCGGCAAAGATGACGATGAGCAGCCCGGCGAGGGCAGGCACGACCAAGAGCGAGCACATCGTCCTGCAGATGCGCTGCACTTCGTCGTGATCGCCGGCATGAAACGAACTGGAGATCATTGGTGCGGTCAGCACGTTGCTGACCGCGAAAAAGATCACGAACATCGTGGCGACCTTGAGGGCGACGAAGTAGCTGCCGGTCTCTTCCGGTCCGAAGTAGAGGCCAAGGACCACCACGTCGGAGCTCTGGCTGAGGATTCCCAGCACACCAAGGCCCCAAAGGCCAAGGCTTGTGCCGCGCCACGCCGGTATGTCCAGGTCTGGCTCGACTCCCGGGGCCTGGCGCCGCATCTCCGAGACGATCTTGACCGCCTGCGGGACCAGGAGTGCAAGCCATAGGAGGCCCGAGGTCCAGAGCACGAGCTCCGCGGAGAGCTGCAGATTGCTGCCGATCAGATAAAGCAGGGCTATGAGCATGAAACCGCGGTGAAAGATCTCCGTTGGCAGCATCGCGCGGGCCACGAACCCGAGGGC
>JASJAL010000399.1 GCA_030067055.1 Kiloniellales bacterium
CACGCGCCCTTTCCCTGCGACATGGCGCCCTTCGGCCGGCAGTGGTTCTCGCTGCAGGAGCGCACCCTCGAGACCATGCTGGGCGGGGTGCGCATGGCGGCGCCGATCCTCGACGGCTTCCTGGATGCCGAACTGGAGAAGGCGGGCCTGACCGCCGAGCGTCTGGCCCTGGTCGGCTTCTCCCAGGGGACCATGATGGCGCTGCACGTCGGGCTAAGGCGCGAGGCCGGTCCCGGCGCCATCGTCGGCTTCTCCGGCGCGCTGCTGGCGCCCGAGTTGCTGCCCGAGGAGATCAGGAGCCGGCCGCCGGTGCTGCTGGTCCACGGCGCGGCCGACGAGGTCGTCCCGGCCCAGAGCTTGCCGGCCGCGGTGGCGGCGCTGGAGGCAAATCAGGTGCCGGTCACCCACGAGCTTCGCCCCGGCCTCGGCCACTCCATCGACGAGCGCGGCCTGCAGCTCGCCATGGGTTTCCTGGCGGAGACCTTTGCGGCCGTGCCCTCGGAATGACCCTGGACCGGGCGTTCCTCGACAGGCTGCGCGTGGACTCTACAGGCTGGATCGATTGGGTCTCGGACACAGCGCCGAGACCCTTCGACCCGGTTGAGGCGAATCCGCCGTGACGGCGAATGACGGCCTTCAGCGCATTGTCGATGAGGGCACGTGCATCGGCTGCGGTCTTTGCGCCGCGATGGTTCCGGACAAGCTAGAGATGAGCGTAGCCCCGAGCGGCTATCTGCGGCCGGCCAGCCGGCGTGCGCTCTCGGACGACGAGACGGCGGCCGTCTACGCCGTCTGTCCCGGGGTGGTCGTGACCGGATTGCCGGAGCCGCTGGCCGAAGCGGCGCCGCATCAGGACGAGGTCTGGGGTCCGTACGTCAGGATCGACAGGGCCCATGCCGCCGATCAGGAAACCCGGCACAAGGCCGCCACCGGTGGCGCCCTGACCGCGCTTTGCGACTATCTGCTCGCCAGCGGTATTGCGGCCGCCGTCCTCCACGTGGCGCCGGGCGGCGCGCGGCCCGCCTTCGGACAAGCCCATGTCAGCGAGACCCGCGAGGATCTGCTCGCCGGCGCCGGATCGCGCTACGGTCCGGCAGCGCCGCTGACCGCCCTCGGCGCGATGCTGGACCGCGGCGCGCCCTTCGCCCTGGTTGCCAAGCCTTGCGACATCTCCGCGGTCCGCCTGCTCGGGCGCAGCGAACCGCGGGTCGGCGAGCTGATCACCCATTTCCTGACCCCGGTCTGCGGCGGGATCATGCCGCCCTTCGGCATGGACGCCTTCCTCGCGCGGCACGGGATCGACCCCGACGAGGTGGTGGCTGTCAGCTACCGCGGCGACGGCTGCCCGGGCCCCACGCGCTTCGTGCTGAAGAGCGGCGAGACGATCGAGAAGACCTACCTGGAGTTCTGGGGCACGGACGCCTCCCAGTGGCACCTGCCGTGGCGCTGCAAGATCTGCCCGGACGGGACCGGCGAGGCAGCGGACATCGCCGCGGCCGACACCTGGCCGGGCGGCTCGCCCGCGCCGGAGGCTTTGGACGACGATCCGGGCAGCAACGCCGTCCTGGTCCGCACGCAGGCCGGCGCCGAGCTGCTTCGCGGCGCCGTCGACGCCGGCTACCTGGTCCTCGAAGGGAGCGCGACGCCGCGCGATCTGGACCACTGGCAGCCGCATCAGGTGCGCAAGAAGATCGCATCCGGGGCGCGCTTCGACGGCCTGCGCCGGGCCGGCCAGCTCGGCATCGAGACGATCGGGCTCAGGACGGAGAAACTGCGTGCGCGCATGGACGCGGAGACCGACCGGCGGCAACTGCAAGGAACCCAGGCACGCATCGCGATCGGCAAGCACCGAGACGATTTCGGTACCTCCTCGTGAGCCGGCTTCACGGCCGATCGATCTAGGCGCTAGGCCGCCGCGCCGGAGGCAGTCAGCCGTTGCGAATGGAGCCGCTGATAGTGTGGCAGCACGATTTCGTAGATCTCCTTGACCCGGTCCGGCGCCTCAGCGATGTCGATGTAGTCGCGCGGCTGCGGCTTCAGTCCGTCGGAATCGCGGAGGTTGCCGTGCCAGGACCCGCCGTCGTACCAGCTCACCTCCTGGCGAGTCCCCGGTTCCCAGGACAGCGCCTCCGGCAGGAAGGGCAGGCCGACCGCCCGGCAATAGGCTTCGACGATGCCATGGGGATTCTCCAGCAGGTCGTCGCTATCGATCACCGGCGGCGCCTCGCCCTGCTGATCGCAAAGGCGATCGAAGAGCTGTCGCTGCTCGACGAAGCCGATCTCCTTCAGGACGAAATCGGGCCAGTGCTTGTACATCGAGGTCGCCACCTTGGCCGGATCGCGGATCAGGAAGCTGTGCGTGAAGTGGGAGAGAAAGTCGTCGGTCCAGATGTGCTCGACGTAGTGCGGGAAGTCCTTCGAGAAAACCGGACCCTGGCGCGCCGCGGTCTTGAGCGTTTCCCAGACGCTCTCGAAGGTCAGCCCCGGCGTGCGCGGGCTGTCGGGCTTCAGCCGCGGCCACAGCGGTTCTTCGCCCTGGTACCAGGGCTCGCCGAAGGGCTCGTGAAAGCAGGTCAGGTCGCCGCGCATGCGCATCATCCATTCGAAGGCCGTCGAGGTGGAACGCGGGGTTGCCCAAAGCACCAGGATCTTGTGCATCGGCTCGTTTCCTAGCCGAGGGTCGAGAGCAGGTGGCCGTAGCCGGGCGCCGCGGTCAGCCCGAGGTGCTTCAGCATCGCCCAGTAGAGCGCAAAGTCGGAGGCGATCACGGGCTTGCCGCTCTGGCCCTCGATGCCGTCGACCACCTGCAGCATCCGGAAGCCGGCGCCTGTTTGGACGATCGCATCGGCCATGGGCGCGCGCGCATGGGCGTCGAGCGCGGCGGCGGTCATGATGTGGTCGGGATAGTCCCAGAGGGTTTCCGCCTCGATCCGGAGCTTCTCCTCGTGGCTGGCGAGGATGCCCTGGTCGATCAGGTCGCCCGCCCAGAGGATCTCGAAGCCGGCGGCTTCGAGGTAGCCGTTGATCCCCCGGGACCAGTCTTCGCGGTAATAGCCGTTCGCCACCGTGATCCGCTTCGCGCCGATCTCCTGCAGGGCCTCGACGAGGCAGTGCCCCGCCATGAAGAAGCGGGCCCCGGCCTTGTCGGAGATATCGTCGCAGATGCGCCGGATGTCGTCGGGCGAGGTGCCGTTGCAGTGCACCCAGTTGGAGCCGACCTGTCCGATCGCCTGGCAGAAGGACCGCCCGAGGCAGATTGCCGATTCCTCCAGGACGCCGAAGTGCTGCGCGCGCTGCCCCAGCTCGTAGGCGTAGTCGGGGATGTGGTTGACCCGCTGCAGGATCCCGGTGCCCTTGGGCGCGATCTGCAGGAACTGCTGCGGGCTGTCGTCGAAGTACTGCGGCGTGGTGACGAAACCCGCATAGGCGCGATAGCGGCGATGGACGCTCTGGACCTCGGCCATGGTTCTCCCCTTCGACCCGGCGGAACGCCGTCCGGAATCAGACGATAGCCACGCCGGGCGTCATCTGGGAAGAGCAAGGTCCCCGAAAAACTGCGGGCCGGAAACCGGCGCCGCCGATGAATGGGAAACCCTATTGCCCACTCGGCCGCCGCCGGCGCGACTCTTGCCGGCGACGGCTGAGCAGGTACTGCCTTCCTATTTCGTTAGGGCCGGCCGAACTCGACCGCGCCGGGGTCGCAGCGGCTCTCGCCGTCGCCGTCGCCGTCGCTGGGCCGGGCGGCGGCGCGCTGATCCTTGTCGGCGCAGGCACCTTCGGCGGCGCCCTGGTCGATCAGCGAGACCGCGCTGCTGCCGACGATCTCCTTCAGGGCGTAGCTCGGCACGTTGCCCTCGTTGAGCTGCAGGACGTCCTCGATGCCGTAGCGGCCGGACAGCAGGTCCTTGCCGTAGCTGGAGACGATCTTGCAGTCGTTGCCCTGGCCGAAGGCATTGCCGCCGCCGCTGCTGGCGATCTCGCCGACGCAGTCCGATCCAGACTCGGAGCGGTTCTCGGCGACGATGCTGTTGGTGATCTCGACCCGGCCCCGGGCCTCGATCCCGCCCGCCGCGTTCAGCGACTTGTTGAAGGCGATGGTGCTGCTGTTGAAGACTGCCTCGCCCGCGTTGACCAGGCCGCCGCCGGCGACCAGGGACTCGTTCTCGCCGACCGTGCTGTTGGTCAGTCGAAGCTGGGCGCCGGTCTCGTTGTAGAGGCCGCCGCCGAGGGGCGCGGTGTTGGCGCTGATCAGGCTTTCTTGCACCTCGAGGTAGGCTCCTTCGGCGTTGTAGATGCCGCCGGCGCGGCCGCGGCGCGGCTCGGCGCCCTCGTCGTCCGCCGACTTGGCGCTGGCCGAGGCGACCAGGTTGCGCTCGACGATCGAGCGGGTCACGACCAGGCGCCCGAAATTGGCGACGGCGCCTCCGGCACCGAGCTGCGGCGCGCCGCTGTCCTCGTCGAAGATCACCTGGTTCTCGCTGAGCCGGACCAGATCCATCCGCAGCGCGCCGCGATTGAGGATCCCGGCCCCGGGCCCGTCGACCGCAAGGCCGCGCGCGATCCGGAAGCTGCGGAACTCGACCCGCGGCCCCAGGCCGCCGCCCTGTTCCGGCTTGGCGTGGACCTCGAAGATCCGGAAGCGCTGGCCGGCCTCGACGCTGGGAACCTTGACGATACCGCTGCGCGGATCGCCGATGCCGAGGATCGTGACGTCGTCGGTGATGTCGAGATCGCCGACCTCGGCACGGGCCTCGCCGTCTTCCTCGGGCGTCTCGCCGTCCATGAGGCTCAACTCGTAGGTGCCGCGCCGCATCAGGATCAAATCGGGCCCGGCTAGCGCGTTGGCCTCCATCACCGCGGCGCGCAGCGAGCAGACCGCGTCCTCCTCGGCCGCGTCGGCATCGGTCGCGCAGATGCCGTCGCCGGGGTCGGCGTCGACGGCATCTTCGACGTTGTCGACCGTGAAATGCCGCAGGAAGAACCGTTGGAAGCCTGCGCAGTCGATCGGCGGCTGGCCGGTCACCGGTATCTCGATCCTGCCCTCGGCAGGCGCGTCCACCTCCTCGATGATCCGGCGCCGGCCCTCGCGATACTCGGTGCTCACGACGAAGCGAAGGCTGGCGGTATCACTGCAGCGCGGCATGGGAATCGGCCCGCCGTAGACCCCGGCGCCCTCGTCGCTCAGCGGCACCCGGCCGGCCTGCCCGGCCACCTCGGCCTCGACGCTGTGGATGTCGGCCGGCGCCTCGCCGACGTCGAGGGCGACCTTGAGGTCGTAGATCGAGGCGGTATTGCGCCGCCAGGCGGCCGTGGCCTTCTTGACCTCCACCTGGAAAGCGGTGTCCGCGAGGGGATCGGGGCTCCCTCCGGTTTCCGCACAGCCGGCGAGGGCCAGCAGGGCAAGGGTTGCGATTGATGTCTGGCGGCGCAGCATGCAGGAATCCTCCCAAGAACACCCGGCTGGACCGTATTCGCCCGGTCCGTTGCAGGTCATGACCCGGCGTGACGGCTGCCACCGCCTCGCCTTTGTCTTCCAATTCCCATCAACCTTAAAATTAGTTCATGGTTATCGCAAATATTGCACGAATTTATTGTTCTCAGCAACGCCGAATAACTTAGTTAATATTTATGGTTAACGGATGTTTTCTCAATGGTATGAAGATTGCGCGGGCCTGTGCTATCCCGGAGTGCAACGGAAGCACGCAGGCGAAAGGTCGAGGTCATGGGCACGAAGGTGCCGGCTTGGCCGACTCGGTTGAGGGACCTACGCGCAGGCAGACTCAGGAAAGCTGGCTTCGGGCCATGGTCTTGAGCCGTCGCGACGTCACACTCACAGTTGCGGTCGCGCTTCCAGATGTCGGGGAAAGGGATGCTGGCGAATCGGCGGGCGTAGCACCATGTTAGCCGCACAACCGGAGTGAGCCTCGATGCCCGCCTTTCGCAAACCCGCCGTTCTTTCCACACTCGCCCTCCTCCTGGCCACAGCGATCGCAACCCCGGCACCGGCCCAGAAGCCGGAGATCAGCCTCGGCGCCGAGGCGCGCGAGGCGCTGTCGCTGACGGTCTACAACCAGGACCTGGCCCTGGTGGTCGAGACCCGCCGGGCCGAGCTGCCGGCCGGCACTGCCCGGCTGCGGCTAGAGGACGTCAACCCGATGCTGCAGCCCGGCTCCGTCAGTCTCTCCGGCCCGGAGCTGCGGGTGCTCGAGCTCAGCAGCCACTTCGACCTGCTGACCCCCTACCGCCTGCTCGAGGCTTCGCTCGGCAAAACCGTGCGGGTGGCGCAGATCAATCCGGCGACCGGCGCCGAAACCATCGAAGAGGCCAGGGTCCTCAGCGTCCAGGACGGCGTGGTCCTGAAGATCGGCGATCGGATCGAGACCGGTAACGACCTGCCGGGGCGGGTCATCTTCGACGAAATCCCGGCCGGGCTGGCCGAGACGCCGACCCTCAGCGCCCTGGTCGACTCCCAGGGCGGCAAGGCGGTCACCCTGTCCTACCTGACCGGCGGCCTGACCTGGCAGGCCGACTACATCGCGCGCCTCGACGAGGCGGCTGGGTCTCTCGCGATCAGCGGCATGGCGACCCTGACCAATTCCAGCCAGACCGCCTACGCCGAGGCCCGCCTGCGCCTGGTTGCCGGTACGGTGAACCGGGTGGGCGGGCCGGCTCCAAGGCTGGCACGGGCCCGGGTGGCCGGGACCATGGCGATGGCCGACGCCCCGGAAATGGCCCCTCAGGCCCAGGGCGAGCTCTACGTCTACGACCCGGAACGTAAGATCACGCTGCTGCCGCGCGAGACCAAGCAGATCGCCCTCTTGAGCGCCGGCGAAGTGCCCTTCGAGCAGGAGTTCCGCCTCGATGGCCTGGCCAGCCTGCTCGGCCGCGGCGGCGAGATCGAGCCGGTCAAGGCGCAGAACCTGCTGCGCTTCGAGAACGAGGCGGCCGCCGGCCTGGGCAAGCCGCTGCCGGCCGGCGTGCTGCGCGCCTACAGCCTGGGCGGCGATGCGCCGCCGCTGTTCCTGGGCGAGGATCGGATCCGCCACACCGCCGAGGGCGAGGAAGTCGAGCTCGCCCTCGGACAGGCCTTCGACGTCACCGGCGAGGCCCGGCAGACCGCATACGAGCAGCTTGCTTCGAACAGCTTCGAGGCGGCCCAGGAGGTCACCCTGCGCAACGCCAAGGCGCGCGC
>JASJAL010000400.1 GCA_030067055.1 Kiloniellales bacterium
CCGACCTGCCCGGCGATCGAGGAGATGAAGACCAGGCTACCGCCGCCCCGAGCCTCGAGGTGAGGGACCGCCGCCTGGGCCATTTGGAAGTTGCCGCGCAGGTTGACGTCCATCACCAGGTTGTACTCCGCGGGCGCGATCTCCGCGAGCGGGGTGCCGAAGACCACGCCGGCGTTGCCGATCAGGATGTCGATCCCACCGAGTTCCGCGGCAATGGCCGCCACGGCGTCGAAGCAGGCCTGCCGCTCGCGGACGTCGCAGACCGTACCGAAGTGCCCCTCGCCCAGCTCGGCGGCCGCGGCCTCCGGGTCCTCATCCGCCAGGTCGAGGATCGCGACCCGGGCGCCCTCGGCCGCGAGGAGCCGCGCCGTGGCGCCGCCGATCCCCGCCTCCGACGCGCCGCCGGTGATGACGGCGACCTTGTCCTTCAGAATCATGGCTTGCCCTACCTCGCATCCCGTTCCCGGAGCACCATAGCGCGGCACCCACTCCTACTGTCATCACCGGACTTGATCCGGTGATCCAGTGAACAACCCGAGACCGAGTCGCCTGGATTGCCGGATCGCGCGAAGCGCAGCGCATACGCGCCCGGCAATGACGGCGGAGTGTTGGGCTACCCCCGCTTCCAAGTTGTGCCTTCGGGGCCGTCCTCCAGGAGGATGCCCTGGGCCGCGAGGTCGTCGCGGATGCGGTCGGCCTCGGCGAAGTCCTTGGCCTTGCGGGCCTGCTTGCGGGCTTCGATCCGGGCCTCGATCTCGTTGGCGGAGAGAGACCCGCTTCCGCCCTGGAACCAAGCCTCCGGATCGGCCTCGAGCAGGCCCAGAAGGGCGCCGCCAGCCAGCAGCTGACCCTCGAGCCGAGCCTTCTCATTCGGGTCCGCAGCCTTGTTCAGCGCGCCGGCGATCTCGTGCAACTCGGCCAGGGCCTGCGGCGTGTTGAGGTCGTCCTCGAGCGCCGCGAGCATCGCGTCGGGCGCGTCGGCGGGCCCGGCCTCGACCTCGCCCGCGTGGCGCAGCGCGCCATAGAGGCGGTCGAGCTGGGCCTTGGCCTCCTCGATCTTCTCGCGCGTGACGTCGAGCGGCTGGCGATAGTGGCCGGAGAGCAGGGTCAGGCGGATCGCCTCGCCGGGATAGCCCTCCTCCAGCAGCTCGCGCACGGTGAAGAAGTTGCCCAGGGACTTGGACATCTTCTTGCCGCCGACCACCACGTAGCCGTTGTGCATCCAGACCTTGGCCATCAGCGCCGTGCCGTGGCTGCAGCGGCTCTGGGCGATCTCGTTCTCGTGGTGCGGAAAGATCAGGTCCTGGCCGCCGGCGTGAATGTCGAAGACCTGGCCCAGGTGGGCCTCGGACATGGCCGAGCATTCGATGTGCCAGCCCGGCCGGCCGCGGCCCCAGGGGCTGTCCCAGCCCGGCTGCTCGGGCGTACTCGGCTTCCAGAGGACGAAGTCGGCCGGGTCCTTCTTGTAGGGCGCGACCTCGACCCGGGCGCCGGCGATCATCTCCTCGCGGTCGCGACCGGAGAGCTGTCCGTAGTCCGCCATGGAGGGCACGTTGAACAGCACGTGGCCCTCTGCGGCATAGGCGTGACCCTTGGCGATCAGGGTCTCGATCATGGCGACCATCTGCGGGATGTGATCTGTCGCCCGCGGCTCGATGCTCGGCGGCAAGGCGCCGAGGGCCGCCATGTCCTGGTGAAAGGCATCGGTGGTCCGTGCGGTCAGGGCCTCGATGGCCTCGCCGTTCTCCTGCGCCGCCTTGATGATCTTGTCTTCGACGTCGGTGATGTTGCGGGCATAGGTCACCTGCCCGGCACCGTAGAGCTGCTTCAGCAGGCGGAACAGCACGTCGAAGACCACCACGGGCCGGGCGTTGCCGATGTGGGCGAAGTCGTAGACCGTCGGGCCGCAGACATAGAGGCGCACGTTCTCCGGGTCGAGAGGCGCGAAGGCCTCCTTGCGGCGGGTCAAGGTGTTGTGAAGCTGGAGGGTCATGGGTCCGTCCCGGTCAGGGGCTGAGCTGTTCACGCGCGAAGGCGGCCGGGCGCGGGGGAGCGCCGGCGGTCAGGCCTGGGAACATCGCTGCGTCGGAACGGACATGCCCGCGGTTCTAGGACCAAGACGAAGGAGGGTCAAGGGGAAGGCGGGTCAGCGGCCCTTGGCCTGGATCTTGCCCCAGGTGTCGCGCAGGGCGACGGTCCGGTTGAAGACCGGTTTCTCGGGCCCGCCCTCGGGATCGGCGCAGAAGTAGCCCAGGCGCTCGAACTGGACCGGCTCGCCGAGCGCGGCCGCGCCCAGAGCCGGCTCCAGGTAGCAGCGCTTCAGCACCTCCAGGGACTCCGGGTTGAGGTCGTCTAGGACATCGCCCTTGGCGCCCGGCACCTCCTCGTTGAAGAGGCGGTTGTAGAGCCGGACCTCGGCCTCCAGGGCGGTCTCGGCCGCGACCCAGTGCAGGGTCCCCTTGACCTTGCGGCCGTCCGGGGCGTCGCCGCCGCGGGTCGCGGGGTCGTAGGTGCAGCGCAGCTCGACCACCTCCCCCGCGGCGTCCTTGACCGCCTCGCGGCAGGTCAAGAAGTAGGCGTAGCGCAGCCGCACCTCGCGGCCCGGCGCCAGGCGGAAGAACTTCTTCGGCGGATCCTCCATGAAGTCGTCCCGCTCGATGTAGAGCTCGCGCCCGAAGGGGACCTTGCGGCTGCCGGCCGACGGGTCCTCCGGGTTGTTGACGGCGTCGAGCTCCTCGACCTGGCCCTCGGGATAGTTCTCGATGACCACTTTCAAAGGCCGCAGGACCGCCATCCGCCGATCCGCTGTCTTGTTCAGCAGCTCGCGCACGCAGTGCTCCAGCATCGCCAGCTCGACCAGGTTCGCCGCCTTGGCGACCCCGACCCGGCCGATGAAGTCGCGGATCGCCGCCGGCGGCACGCCGCGCCGGCGCAGGCCGGCCAGGGTCGGCATGCGCGGGTCGTCCCAGCCCCGCACGTGTCCTTCCTCGACCAGCTGGATCAGCCGGCGCTTGGACAGCACCGTGTGCGAGAGGTTGAGCCGGGCGAACTCGTACTGCCGCGGCCGCGAGGGCACCGGCAGGTTGTCGATCAGCCAGTCGTAGAGCGGCCGGTGGTCCTCGAACTCCAGGGTGCAGATCGAGTGGGTGACGCCCTCGATGGCGTCGGACTCGCCGTGGGCGAAATCGTAGGTCGGATAGATGCACCAGGCATCGCCGGTCCGCGGATGGGCCGCATGCAGGATCCGGTAGAGCACGGGATCGCGCAGGTTCATGTTGCCCGAGGCCATGTCGATCCTGGCGCGCAGGACACGGCTGCCGTCCGGGAACTCGCCGGCCCGCATGCGCCGGAAGAGGTCGAGGTTCTCTTCCACACCGCGGTCGCGGAAGGGACTGTTGCGGCCGGGCTCGGTCAGGGTGCCGCGGTATTCCCGGATATCCTCGGGCGAGAGGTCGTCGACATAGGCCTTGCCGGTCTGGATCAGGTGCTCTGCCCAGGCGTAGAGCTGCTCGAAGTAGTCGGAGGCGAAGTAGAGGTGATCGCCCCAGTCGAAGCCGAGCCAGGCGACATCGGTCTTGATCGCCTCGATGTACTCCAGCTCTTCCTTCACCGGGTTGGTGTCGTCGAAGCGGAGGTTGCAGCGGCCGCCGAACTCCTGCGCCGCGCCGAAGTTGAGGCAGATCGACTTGGCGTGGCCGATGTGCAGGTAGCCGTTGGGCTCCGGCGGGAAACGGGTGATCACGCTCTGGGTCCGGCCGGCGGCCAGGTCGTCCCGGATGATGCTGCGGATGAAGTCGCTCCGCTCCGCCGTATCCACTGCGCTGTCGCTGCTGGTCATGCCGTCACGCTTGCTGTCAATTCGGGCCCGCTGAGCGCCTGCCCTCTGGGCGCCCTGTCTGCCAGAAAGCGCGGGCCGCGCCAAGCCGCCCTGCGCTAGAGGGCAGCTAGCGCGGGCCCTTGAAGGCGTTGGTGATGGGATAGCGGCGGTCGCGGCCGAAGGAGCGGCTGGTGATCTTGACCCCGGGCGGGGCCTGGCGGCGCTTGTACTCGGCGTTCTCCAGCAGGCGCCAGACCCGGTTCACGGTGTCCCGGTCGTGGCCCTTGGCGACGATCTCCTCGATCCCCAGCTCGCCCTCGATCAGGCCTTCCAGGATCTCGTCCAGGGCGTCGTAGGGCGGCAGGCTGTCCTGGTCGGTCTGGTCCGGCTTGAGCTCGGCCGAGGGCGGCTTGGTGATGATCCGCTCCGGGATCACCCGGCCGGCCGGTCCGAGGGCGCCCTTGGGCTGGGCCTGGTTGCGCCAGCGTGAGAGGGCGAAGACCGTGGTCTTGTAGACGTCCTTCAGGACGTTGAAGCCGCCGCACATGTCGCCGTAGAGGGTGGCGTAGCCGACCGACATCTCCGACTTGTTGCCGGTCGAGAGCACCATGTGGCCGAACTTGTTGGAGATCGCCATCAGGGTGAGGCCGCGCGAGCGGGCCTGGATGTTCTCCTCGGTGATGTCGGCCTCGCGGCCGTCGAAGAGCGGCTCGAGCATGCCGTCGAAGGCCTGCATGGCCGGCTCGATGCCGATCTCGTCCAGCCGGACCCCAAGCAGGCGGGCCGCCTCGGCCGCATCCTCCAAGCTCTCGGCGCTGGTGTAGGGCGAAGGCATCATGACGCAGCGAACCTGATCAGCGCCCAGGGCGTCGACCGCGACCGCGGCCGAGAGCGCCGAATCGATGCCGCCCGACATGCCGATCACCACGCCGGGGAAGCGGTTCTTTCCGACGTAGTCGCGCAGGCCCAGGATCAGGGCGCGGTAGGTCGCCTCCAAACCTTCTTCCGGCGCGACGCAGTCGGCCGCCGCACAGCTCCAGACGTCGTCCGGCCCCCTCGTCCACTCGGTCAGGACCAGGGCCTCCTCGAAGACCGGCAGCTGGGCGCGGAGCCGGCAGTCGGCGTCGAGGACGAAGGAGCCGCCTTCGAAGACCAGCTCGTCCTGGCCGCCGACCTGGTTGACGTAGACCATGGGCAGGCCGGTCTCGGTCACCCGCTGGACCGCGAGCTGGTGCCGGTACTCGATCTTGTCGCGCTCGAAGGGCGAGCCGTTGATCACGATCAGGATCTCGGCGCCGGACTCCGCGAGGCACTCCGGCACCTCCGGGGTCCAGATGTCCTCGCAGACCGGCAGGCCCAGGCGCAGGCCTCGGAAGTTCACCGGGCCGGGCAGTGGGCCGGGCTTGAAGAGCCGCTTTTCGTCGAAGACCGAATAGTTCGGCAGGTCGGCCTTGGCGCGCAGGGTCTGGACCTTGCCGCCGTCGAGCAGCGCCGCCGCGTTGTAGAGGTGAAAGCGCAGCGGCTGTCCGTCCCGCCAGCCCTCGTCGCGCCAGGGCACGCCGACGACCAGGCCGGGCCCGCCATCCGCGGTCTCCGCGGCCAGGGCCTCCAGGGCCGCCCAGGCCTCGTCAAGGAACTGTGGCTTGAGGATCAAGTCCTCGGGCGGATAGCCGACCAGGCAGAGCTCGGTCGCGACCATGAGGTCGGCACCCAGCGCCGCGGCCCGCTTGCGGAAGTCCCGCAGCTTGGCCAGGTTGCCCTCGATGTCGCCGACCGTCGGATTGATCTGCGCCAGGGCGATTTTCATGGTCTCGGCCATGGGCCTTACTTACGACCCGGACGCGGCCTCTGCAAGCCGGGCCAGGGCCGGGCTGAGGGGCGTGACCGGGCCCTGCAGCGACCAGTCCTTCTCGCGTGCGGTCCCGGCGATGGCGTCGATCCGCTCCTGGGTCAGGGGATGGCTGCTCAGGAGCTCCGGCGGCTGCGGAAAGTGCAGCACCGCCTCGAAGAAGGTCGCGGCCTCGGCGACGTGGCCGTAGAGCCCGGCGACGGCCGCCAGCGCGGCGGCGTCGGCCTCGCGCTCGACGTCACGGGAGAAGCTGGTGAACAGCAAGGCGTTGGGGCCGAAGACCAGCTCGTCCGGCAGCTCCGTCCCCGAGGAGGAGACCAGGGCGAAGAGCGCCTGCAGCAGCACCATCCCGCCGAGGGCCGCGGCCGGGTCCCGGTGGGCGATGTGGGCGACCTCGTGGGCCACCACCATGGCCAGGGCGTTCTCGTGCGGCATCCGCTCGATCAGGCCGCGGGCGATGAAGATGTGCCCGCCGACGGTGGCGAAGGCATTTATCTGGTCGCTGTCCAGGTAGTGGGCCTTGACCGTCAGGCCCTCGGGTAGCGCGATGTGCGCTGCCAGGCGATCGGCCAGGGCCTGGAGCTCGTCGCGGAGCGGGCCGGTATCCACCTCGGAGCCCTCGGCCTCCTCGGCGAGGTGATCGCCGATGATCACGCCGGCGACAGCGTTCTCCCAGGCCACCGGCGCGTGGCGCCCGAGCAAGCTGCCCAGGAAAAGCGAGGCGAAGCCCAGCGCGGCGAAGAGCAGCAGCGTGCCCAGGCTCAACAGGAAGAACTCGTAGAGCGGGCTGTGGCGGCTGACGTTGATCCCCTCGGGGACCTTGGGGTTCTTGAACTCCACGCCGGCCGCCTCAGGCCCGCTCAGGGCAGGATCGCGGTGCCGTAGGCCAGCACCTCGACGCAGCCGACGCTCTGGCGGCGGCCCTTGGAGATCGAGGAGGTCTCGAAGCGGGTGTTGAAGATCATGGTCGCGCCCAGCTTGCGGGCCTCGGCCTGCATGCGCAACAGGGCCTCGCGCCGGCCGCGGTCGAGCAGGCTCTCGTAGGTGTGGACCCGGCCGCCGAAGAGCATCCGCAGGTGGGCGACGAAGCGCTTGAAGTAGTCGACCGAGACCACGACGCTGCCGCGCACCATCTGGGTGCCACCGCTGGGCAGGCTCTCCGGCACGGTCTTGCAGCACACGATGATCAGGTCGTTGAAATCGTCCTCGCGCCGCCGGATCGAGCGGTAGTGCCGGGCCTCCGCCAGCCGCCCGAAGCCGTAGCCCAGGAGCAGGAAGAAAACGACCAGGATCAGGCCGAAGAGGTTGGCGTAGAGCTCCACAGCCGCTACTCCGCCACCACGGCGCTGCCGTAGGCCAGGATCTCGGAGGCGCCCTGGGTCACCGAGGAGGTGGTGAAGCGGACGTTGAGCACCGCGTTGGCGCCCTTGGCCTCGGCCTGCCGGATCATGCGCTGAAAGGCCTCCTCGCGGGCCTCCATCAGGAGCTCGCTGTAGCCCTTCAGCTCGCCGCCGACGATGTTCTT